>DHVH01000180.1 GCA_002412555.1 Marinilabiliaceae bacterium UBA5213
ATCTGAAGGTTTAAATCGTTATTTTCCATACGGAAAATAACATCACCCTTTTTTACCATCTCACCTTCTTCAATGATTTTTTCTACTACTTTTCCGCCTTCTTCCACATCCAGATAGATGGTAGTTATGGGCATCACTGTACCAACTATGGATATGTAATCATTAAAACTACCATTTTCAACCATTGAAATGGTAAGTTTGTCTTTTTGCGTTCGATACGTTGATGTGCCTGCTATTGAAATAAGCCTAATCAGGACCACCAATAAAACTAAACCGCCCGCAATCATCAGAATTGTTTTTGGTCTAATACCCTTTTTCTTTTCAATTACTCTGTCCATATTCTATTTGTTTAATACATAAAAAACTTCCAAGGTCCTTTTTTGAACCAGCCAGGAGTATCGCGCCAATAACACATCCGACTTGGCCAGGGCATACTGGTTTTGGGCGGTCATAAAATCGGTCGTATTGATAAGACCCAGGCGGAATTTTTCAAGATTGGTTTCATACGACTTCTCAGTAAAGACAAGGTTGTCAATGGCTGATTTATATTCCATAAAGAACGCATCCAACTTAAATACAGCCTCTTCAATTTCTCTGAGTAGTTGTTTCTTCTGAATTTCTAACGAAATCATGGCATTTTCCAGATCGATGCGGCTTTTTTTAGTTTGAAAATCGCGTTGTCGTCCTAACAGCAAGGGAATATTTAAGCTCAACCCAAGATATGGATTTCTGTATTTATCAAACTGGGTTGAGAAGGACGTTTCCTTGCCCGATTCCTGCTTGTCGGTCGAATAGAACCCGGAAGTGTATCCACCATTCATGCTTAAGGTGGGACTGTAAGTGCCTTTCGAAACCTGTAGCATCTTTCCATAATATTCCATTTCATATTCCCGTTGCTGAACAGCCGGATAAATAAGGCTGGTAATAAAATAAATGGAATCAATATCTGTATCTACTTTCCGAGGGATGGCAGATTCAAAATAAGCATCAGAAATCTCAAAGTTCTTAACATCGGTTATTTCCAGGGCATGCGCCAGCTGAAGCTTAAGCAACTTATAATTATTTTCGGCTCGGTTAAGCACCAAACGGTCACCAGATACAACAGCATTTATCTCGTTTTGTGCCACCGGCTCCAACTGACCGGCATCAATGGTAGCTGCTATCCGTTCCGCTTCAAGTATGCTTAGTTCGAGTTGTTCGCGGACAACGTCTACCAGCGTTTTCTGATACAAAACATTGGAATACATAGTGGTTATTTCCAGTTCGAGCAAATACTCAGAAAGTTTGGTTGCTTCGTTGATTGCCAGTTTAAAAAAGCGACGGGCAGCCATGTTATTATGTGCAGTAAAACCGGCAAACAGATTAAGGGAGGCCCCAATGCCATAGTTGACGTTGTAAGAGGTACCGGTTTCAATTTGATAATCCTGATTGGTCGATCTTTGAAAATTAAGGTTTGAATTGGCGAATCCACTCACCGATGGTGCCATTTCCCAAGCGCTTTGCCGGTGATCGTAAACGGATTTTTGGTGTGTATTGCGACTAATTTTAAGCTGTAAATTTTGCTCCATGGCATGCTCCAAACATTGCTCCAAAGTCCAGAATTCAGGTGTTTGTGCCTTTAAAACAAGTCCTGTTCCCAAAAACAACAGTAGGGTAAAAATTTTCTTTTTCATTGTAATCCTATTTTTCATAGCTGAAAAGTCAGCTTTTAGTTTTCCGCTTTCACCAAACGTAAACCAAAGCTATGCCAAACACCATATCTTATTCATATACTGCCTAATAGCTATTATCGCAAACCAATGATGTATAAAAATTGGACACTCATTGTCTGATTTTTTTACAATTCAAAAGGACTGCTTATATTTAAGTCCTTTATTTTAAAGCAAATAAATTTTAGGAATGATATTAGTTTCAATAATTTGGAACCATGGTTCGGAACACATTTAAACCTAAATTATATTTAACCGACAATGAAGCAATCTTCCATTTTAATCGTTGATGACAATAAAAGCGTATTAAGCGCACTTGAGCTTCTGTTAAGCGGTCGATGTAAGAAACTAAAAACCCTTTCTTCGCCCAATATGCTTTTAAATGAGCTAAGGGGCCATCAGTACGACGTTGTATTACTCGACATGAATTTTTCGGCCGGTATTAACACCGGAAACGAGGGTCTGTATTGGCTGCAGAGGGTTTTGGAACAAACCCCGGGAGCCGGCGTGGTAATGATTACCGCTTATGGCGACATAGAACTTGCTGTTAAGGCTGTACGTTTAGGAGCACTTGATTTTGTATTAAAGCCTTGGAACAATGAGAAGCTTCTTCATACGATTGAAACGGCTTGCCGTCTATCGGTTACACGTAAAGAAGCAAATAAACAGGACAACAAAGCAGCTGATGGCCATAAAGCGAAGGAGAATTCAGGCTTAATGATTGAACTGAACTCTGTTACCTGGAAAAGAGTGATGGATGTGGTAAAAAAAGTGGCCAATACCAACGCCAATGTTTTAATTACCGGTGAGAATGGTACCGGAAAGGAAGTCGTTGCCAATGAGATACACCGACTATCGGGTCGCAATCATCAGGCAATGGTAGCGGTGGATATGGGTGCCATAACCGAGACTCTTTTTGAAAGTGAGTTATTTGGTCATAAAAAAGGGGCTTTCACCGATGCTAAAGCAGATAGAATTGGGAAAATTGAAGAAGCCAACAACGGAACCCTGTTTTTAGATGAGATTGGGAATCTGACACCCCCGCTACAAGCCAAACTGCTCTCGGTCCTTCAAAATCGTTCTGTTACAAGGGTGGGTGAGAATGTCCCGGTTTCAATTGACATCCGGCTTATATCTGCCACCAACTGCAACCTGTCACAAATGGTTGACACGGCCCGGTTTCGTGAAGATTTGCTATACCGCATCAACACCATTCATATAGAGTTACCACCCTTGCGTGAGCGCAAGGCGGACATAGCCCCTCTTGCACTCTTTTTTCTTGGCAAGTACAAAGAAAAGTACCACAAACCCGACACCATCCTTTCCGACGCAGCCATTGCCGGTCTGGAAGCCCATACCTGGCCTGGTAACGTTCGCGAATTGCAACATGCCATCGAGAAAGCCATTATTCTGTGTGACGGAAACATGATACAGCCCTCGGATTTCATGTTTCGAAGCGAGGAAATGAATAAGCACAACACCTATGACGGCACACTGGAAGAAATGGAAAAAAAGCTGATAGCTGATGCCATGGTCAAATACGAAGGGAACTTTTCTACCATAGCAAGCCAGTTGGGCATTGCCCGACAAACCCTTTACAACAAAATGAAAAAATATGGCTTATAGACAATACAATAAAAAGCTGATTTTCAGACTAGTAATATTGGTGTTAAATTCCGTCGTTCTTGGGTTTTGTATCGGCAGCTTCCGAAAACCGGAAATAATCCTGCCTTTGGCAGTCCTTGAAGGTTTTTTGATAGTGCGGCTTGTTGGTTTCTTAAATCACACCAACCGACAGATTAATGCCTTTATTCAGGCCGTAAAAAATGACGACACAACATTTCTGTTTCCACCAAAAACCGGGAACTCGATTATTGATGAGCTTCATGTCAGTCTGAATGAACTGAACCAAACCATTCAACAAACGCGCATAAAAAATCAGTTGAAAGAGCAATACTTTAGTGAAATACTTCACAACATTGGAACAGCGGTAATAGTATTTAACACAAAGGGCTTCGTAATCAACACCAATCAGGCAGCACTCAAGCTACTTGGAATTCAAACATTCACACACCTGGGACAATTAGATAAGGTCGACCCACATTTTAAAAGTGAGTTATTTCGATCCTCTCATACCCAAGCTCAATCGCTAATGCTTCGCCGGGGTAACGAGCAACTCCAATTGAGTGCTCGCTGTACCATCCTATATCTAAAAGAGGAAGAAGTCAAACTCATTACCCTTCAGGATATAAGGGGTGAGTTGGAGCGTAAGGAAATTGACTCGTGGGTAAAGCTCATTAAGGTCTTGAACCACGAAATAATGAACTCATTGGCACCCGTCACATCCATTGCTCAGTCACTGAAAGCGATATGGCAAAACAAAACTCTTGATTTTTCCAGTATCAACGAAGCGGATACAGAAATTTCAAGCACCGTGAATGGTTTGGATGTGATTGTGGAAAGAGGAGAAGCTCTGATGCGTTTTGTAGAAAGTTACAGGTTGTTTACGCGTATGCCGGACTTATCTATGACGCAAATAAGTATGCAAGCGCTGTTCGACCGACTAAGCATATTGGTATCCCCCATGAAGGAGCAGTTTACTACAACTATTGTATTTATTGCGCCCAATCCCGACTTTTATGTCAAAGCTGACGAACAAATGATGGTCCAGGTGGTTTTAAATCTAGTTAAAAATGCCGCTGAAGAAGTGAAGGCAATTCAAGGAGGAATAGTTGAAATCAGTTGTAGGAATAGGGCCGACAAAAAGACAGAAATCCTTGTCCGAGACAATGGCAAGGGTATTCCTCCAGAAATTGCCGATGAAATATTTGTACCATTTTTTACGACCAAAACAAACGGTTCAGGTATTGGCTTAAGCTATTCACGACAAATTTTGCGTGCCCATAGCGGAACCATCAACTGCTACTCCAAACCGGGAGAAACCATTTTTACAGTGAGGTGGTAAAACAAACGACTCAAAATCCCATCAACCGATTTTTTAAAAGATAAAGAGGCAGTCTCAAGCAACTGAGACTGCCTCAAAAAAATCCGTTTTCTAGCGGTCAGAAATCAAAGACCCCTAACTAAAAACTTTCAAACCCTTTTTCATTGAACTCTGTAGGAAATAAATTAACACCTTTTACTTTACTGATCTGAACTTCTGGAATTGCTACCGACAAAGGAGCAATTTTCTTTTTATTTCCACCTGCTTCCTGCTTATGATCAATGATAAAGAACGAAACTGTTTCCTGAAGGGCCAAGGCCTGACTATTCAACTCTTCGGCTGTTGAGCTCATCTCTTCTGTTGAAGCCGAATTTTGCTGAATTACCTGCGATAACTGCTGAATAGCACCAGATACTTGTTCTGCACCGGAGGCCTGCTCTGTGCTTGCAGCGGCAATCTCCTGAACCAACGAGGCGGTTTTTTGAATGTCTGGAATGAGCTTCTGCATGAGTTGTTCCGACTCAATGGTGACTGCCAGACTGGTTGATGACAACTCATTGATTTCAACAGCTGCTTTCTGACTGGTCTCAGCTAATTTGCGAACTTCAGCAGCTACCACTGCAAATCCTTTGCCATGTTCTCCGGCCCGTGCAGCCTCTATGGCTGCATTTATGGCCAAAATATCGGTTTTCTCAGCTATGGCATTGACCACTTGAATTTTCTCAACAATTTTTTTAATGGCCACCAAACTCTTTCTTGTTGCTTCACTCATTTCTGTAATCCCAATCGCGGCTGACTTGGCTATACTTTGGGTCTGAAGGGCATTTTCTGTATTTTGTTGGATCATTGAGCTGGTCTCTTCAATAGAAGAAGAAATTTCCTCGGCAGAGGCAGCCTGCTCTTGAGCACCTTGGGCAATCTGCGTTGTAGCGGTTGTAAACTGTGTACTGGCTGCAGAAACATTGGCAGCCCCGTTGATAATTTCGGTTGCTATTGACTTCAACTTCTCAGACATGAACCGCAAATTATCGGCCAACTCACCTACTTCATCCTTTTGATAAATATCTATGGAGGTGGTCAAATCACCGCTGGCAATTCTTTTGGAAAAATCCACCCCTTTGTACAATGCCTTGGTCAACGATTTCACCAATAATTGGAGAATAATAATAACCAAAACAATCATAATTAGCGTGGCAACAATAATGGCCCATCTGAGCCGTGTAACCACTTCGTTCATTTCATCTAAATAAAATCCTGCGGTTATAAATGCATCAATTGCGGGATAATAGGTATAGTACTGTCTTTTGGTTCTGCCTTCCCAGTCATACTCCACAAAGCTGACGGTTTCCGACTTGTTAGCCAACATTGCATCGGCAAAATCCATTCCTGAATAATTATTTCCAAGCACTTCGCTGTTAGGATGCACAATTACTTCACCGCTACCATCCATAACGTAAGGGTATCCCGATTCAAAAAAGCTTTTATTATTGAATATATCACTGATCAACGACATGTCCTTTTCAGGAACGCCCACATAAATGGCTCCCTTTACTTCTCCTCTTATAACAATAGGTTCATAAGCAGTGGTATACCAATCGTCCACTACCCATGCCCTGTTTAAGTAAGTTTCCCCCCGATCCAGGGTCTGGGCAACCGGACTGTCGTTGGGTATATAGGTACCAATGGCTCGTTTTCCGTTTTCCAGTGTTACGGTAGTGGAAATTCTTAAGTACCCATGTTCGATTTTTTGAAACAAGGTAACAGTCTGAACACCCATGCCTTTGATCGAATCCACAATCTCATTATTGTTTTGCAATTGCTTACCATTTAACATCCAGCGGTTAACACGCACGGAGGTAACCCCACCGGTCATTTGATTGACGGCATTAAACAACACTGGCTGTCCCTGAATCTCTGCAAGCGTCCCCTGGCGGTAAAAGAAATTACTGGCCAATTGCGACGATAGTGCCACCTTTTCCTTGTTGGCTCGCAATTCCAATGAAACAACTTCGGATAAATCTTTAATACTTTCGGTTAACCTTTCGTCCGTTGACTCAACGACATAACGCTGCAACATGTTGTTCATATACAATCCTAGAATCGCAAAAGCCAAAAGTACAAACCCGCCCAAAATCACATTTAGGCGTAGGCCTATTTTTAAATCGTTAATCTTTATCATGGTAATAGTATTTAATTATTTAAACTCAACTTCACATTGCACACACTTGCCCCTATTCTACAACAGATTTCAGATCTGAAATAGAAAACAGTTTGGACGGCTTTACAACCAAAATAAATTGTCCATCTAAATGAATAACCCCTGAGATAAACCTTGCGTCATAACTCAACCCCATCTCAGGAACGGGCTTAACCTCTTCCCGCGTAAGTTCAAAAACGCCTTTAACGCCATCTGCCGTTGCAGAAATCAAATACCGCTTATCGTTTAGTTCGACCTCCAGTATGATGACGAAAACTTTTTCGGTCTCGGATCTTGGTGGCAAATTAAACCGCTTTCGACTGTCAATTACAGGCAATATTTCGCCCCTAAAATTGATGATACCTAATATTCCCTCAGGTGCCTTAGGCACCTTCGTTATATGCTGCTGTTCGAGCACTTCCAATACACTCTTGACATCTACGGCAAACAAATCATTGTCCAGCACAAAAGTCAAATAAGTCACGTTTTCCATTTTTTCACGTAATTAAGTTCATTTCTATTCTAGCTCGCTATCTCTTCCCACAAATGGTCAGTATCTAACAACAAGGCAATACTGCCATCACCCAACAAACTGGCGCCCGATAAGAAAGGCTGATTTGAAAAGGCCATTCCAATTGGCTTCACCACAGCCTGGTATTCACCAATTATCTTATCAACCACTATGGCATAGTTTTTATCGCTCTTATTTATGATGATAACTTTGCCTGAAATAAGGCCAGTTTGGTGGTCATTGCTAAACTTATCACGCAGAGAAATAAAGGGTATCAACCTACCGTTATACCCTAACTGCTTATTTTTTCGGCTTAACTGCTCATCAGAAAAGTCAAGACTACAGGTATCAATATCTTCAATAGGTAAAGCATAAGTAACGCCATCGGCTTCTATCAGTAATGTCTCAATGATTGAAACCGATTGTTGAAGTTTCACCTGAAAAGTAGTGCCGATTCCCTTTTGAGAAATAATGGAGATCTCTCCTCGCATCTCCTGGATTTTTTTTCTCACGATATCCATGCCAACACCTCGTCCTGAGATGTCAGACAGACTTTGTGCTGTAGAAAAGCCGGGCAGAAAAATAAGTTCAAAAATCTCCTTTTCTGACAACTTTATATTGGGTTCAACGAACCCCTGCTCAACGGCTTTGTTATAAACATAATCAACATCGATTCCATTGCCATCATCACTGATAGAGAGATAGACATAATTGCCCGACTTAACAGCTTCAAAGCGGATGGTTCCGGCTTCCGGCTTTCCATTGCTTCGCCGCTGCTCAGGCAATTCTACACCATGATCAATGCAGTTGCGAATGAGGTGCATCACCGGTTCTCCAATATGATCTATGATATTCTTATCCAGCTCTGTGTCTCCTCCTATGATTTCAAAGTTCACTTCTTTCTTAAGGTATTTAGACAAGTCATAAATGAGCCGCTTAAACCGAATCAGCATCTCGTTCAATGGCACCAATCTTACATCTAACGCATTTTCACTAAACAACTTGGATAGCTTGTCAATCTTTTCGGCAGCAGACAATGCCTTATCGACATTTTTCTTTTCCAATGCTAAAATCAATTCTGATTTGGTCGTTACCAATTCACTAACCAAATACATCAAATGATCCAACTTCCCGGCCTCCACGTTAATGCGTGAAGTAGATTGAACTAAGCCCCGGGTATTGCCAGCATCAAGCTTCCCTAAGGACTCAGAAACAATTTTGCAGGTTTCTTCTTGAACAGATTCCATTTCAGGAAGATCTTTATCCACTAAATATTGATCCCTTAACTGTAAATGCATCGGGTCAAATATGTCACAATCAGCCAACTTAACTATGATGCAATAATCCAGCACAAAAAGAAAAACACTTTCAATTTCCTCATAGGGCTCATTGGTGACCAACAAAATACTCCAGGCCTGACGACCATCCACTTCATATGGCTCGTGACCAATGTGACAATCGCCCAGCTCTGTTAAATCATGAAATACATAGCGCAAATTAATTGCCCGAGTTATGATCTGTTCGTCCGGATAAAAAAGAATATTCCATGTATTAGTCACTCCCAATTTCTCGTTCCCTGCTACACCATCAGCATCCTCCTGATTCAGCCCTCCAGGAATTATCGCAGCAGCATTTTCAAACATCGTTTTGATAGCTATCATTAATTCACTGTGGCGAAGAACCAGGCCCTCATTCACCAAATTCTCATCTTCCAGCAAATCGCGAATATGATCGGCTGCTGCAAAAGTTAGATTAATGAGTGGTTGTGGCACTTTTCCATGATTGTGTCGAATTTTATCATAAAGGCTTTCAATGGCATGGGTCACCTCAACAATAGCTTCGTAACCATACATGCCAGCTCCTCCCTTTATAGTATGCATGGATCTAAAGGCTTCATTGATATGCAAACTGTTACCTGGATCTTTCTCCAACTCAATTAAGGTATTATCTAAACTGGTTAGTCGCTCGGATGCCTCCTCTATGAAGGTCTTTTTAAATTGACTTAAATCCATAACCAACACTCTTTTTAGTTGAAAATCATGATAGCAAATGTATAGGATAGCAACATGTTAAACACCCCCAGAAATAATAGATTTTTAAAGGCAAAAGGATAGAATTTATACCCTAAAGGGTAAAAAACACCCACCCTTTAGGAGGGGGAATACGAACAAAAAATAGGATGGAAGTGTGTTGACTGCTTATATGATTTTACTCATAAAAAATGAAACAAAACAGCTTGAAACAAGTATAATAAACTTTGAATCAGGCATAACATTCAGACTAACACCTCTTTGTAAGTCTGATATTCTTGCTTAATCTGTCTGATTTGTATTAACTGGTAAGGACTATCGGAGAGAAGAAAGTAGTGCAGGAGAGAAAATCAGACCATATGAACAAAACCGTCGTGCCACATAGAATAGCAGCAAACAGACACGCTGCTGTTTATGCTGATGTAATTAAAAAAGAAAAGGCACAATTGGAGATCACCCTCCGGGAGTACCAAGACAAATGCCAACTGGTTGCCACACTCTCGGGTTACATTCTTTTTGAATACAACGAGGCGCTTGACCATGCCAAGTGGAGTGGGGCCATACAAGAAGTAACTGGATATTCAATCGAAGAATTTTCGAAATTCACCATAGCCCAATGGTTGCAACAGGTGCATCCCATTGACCTGCAGTCTGCCACGGAATTTTATTGGAAAGCGATGTTTTCCTCCTCGCCAATAAGCACAGAATACCGATTCAAGCATAAAAAGGGACATTATCTTTGGGTAGAGATGCATGGTTTTGCCCTTACGATTAAAGAAAAGGGCTCCCCTGGAGTAATGGGCATTATGAAGGATATTTCTGAACGAAAACTCCACCAACAAAAAATCATTGATTCCATTATCCACACTGAGGAAAAGGAGCGCCTCTCCTTTTCGCAAGAACTGCATGACGGGTTGGGACCTATCCATTCAGCCATAAAAATGTACTTGCAGCTAATGGAACAACCCAACTCGCAAACCTCTAAACAGGAAATATATGCTGAACTGAATAATCTTTTGAGTGAGGCCAATAAAACCGTAAAGGAAATAACCTTCAAATTAAACCCACAGATTGTTGAAAAAATGGGACTGAAAGAGGCACTTAATTCCTACCTGAAGATGATTAACCGAGGGACAGTGAAAGGTCTTATTTGCGCGAGTGACCCCATACAGCTTTCTGCCAAAAGCGAGACCGTCCTTTATCGCATTCTATGTGAATGTATCAACAACACCATAAAACACGCCAACGCCCAAAGTTTGATAATTAACATTAGCAGTAAAGACCACTACCATTTTATAACCTATACCGATGATGGTGACGGTTTCAACTGGTCTTTACAAAAGGAACTGAATCAGGGAATGGGACTAACCAGTATAAAAAACAGAATTCAATCCATCAACGGATCGATGGAAATTATAACCAGCAAAGGAAAGGGCTTTACGCTCAATATCATTGTACAAAACACATCATCCCCAATAAACTATGATCAAAATAATTATAGCTGATGACCATCTAATGTTTCGAGAAAGTCTGGCAAAAATCCTTACCCGGGAACAAATCTCGCAGGTAACCGGTGAAGCCGGATCGGGAGAAGAACTATTACAACTACTGCAACATCAAGAAGTAGATATTATCCTCATGGATATTTCCATGCCCGGGATGGATGGCTTTGAAGCAACCCGCCAGGCCATCAAATTGCTGCCAAAGGTAAAAGTCATAGCGCTTTCGTCTCTCGATAGCGAATTAGACTACTACAAAATGGTAGATGCTGGCGCTAAAGGTTTTGTTTTGAAAAATGCAGGCATTAATGAACTTCGACATGCCATCACTGAAGTGGCAGAAGGCCGAAATTGGTTTTCATCTGAATTGTTACAAAAGATTATCCAGTCGATGAATAGAAAACCAGAGCAGAACACTTTACAAGATCTTACCGAACGAGAAATAGAGGTTCTGAAACTGGTATGTGAAAGTCTCACCAACAATGAAATAGCTAAGCACCTCAACGTCAGCTACGACACTGTTAAATGGCACAGGGCCAACCTCTTGTCCAAAACAGGAAGTAACAACACGGCCGGACTTGTTATTTACGCCATAAAAAACAAGTTGATTGATATATAGGAAGGTGGCATCCGTTCCCATAAAACCTTTCACCTCCCTATCCTTATAAACGATATAGGAATTAAAGGCTAACGACCCTGTCGACTTCAGACACAAAATCTTTAAGGTGGGTGGCCATAAGTAGGGCAATTTCTGGATATTGTTGTTTGATATTTCTAAAAATGGCAATGGCATTTTCGGAGCTGATGCCGGCAGTCGGTTCATCAACAACCAACAGTTGCGGTTTTTTGAGAAGTGCTTGTGCCAACAATAGCTTTTTGCGCTGTCCACCACTTAAGGTTTCTCCATTTTCGCCCAACCAACTGTCAATCCCTTTCGGAAGTGACAAATACCAGCTTGTCAGATCAACCGTTTGCAATATTTGCTCTACCTCCTCGCTGGCATAACCCTCAAAATTTTCACGTAAGGTTCCGGTAAGCAAATAGGCTTTTTGGGTAACATAAACACACTCAGGAACCGGCAAATGAGATAGTACCGTATCACCGTTCCAACTTAAGGTGCCACTGCGTCGGTATTCGGGATAAAAAAGGCTATTCAACAACGTGGTCTTTCCTTTCCCTGTTTCGCCGTAAAGGGCTATCCAATCCCCTTTTTTTATTTCCAGGGAAATTTCTTCAGTAAGTATAGGTGTTTCGGGAATTTTTGCACTAACCTGCACCAAACTTAAGCTTTCCAGTTTGGAATGGACTTGTACCATTTCAACTGGTTGTTTTCCCTGCTCAATAATGGAGCCAATATCTTTGATTTGATGGGCAACCGAACTTTTTTCCGATTTTGCCGAAAAAAGAATTTCAGACAATTCGACCTGTGCCATAATACCAAAGAAAATACCGATGGACAGTTGGGCACTGATGCCGTGATTGCTAGAATTCCATAGGATGAATAGGGCAATACAACTAAAACCCAAGCCGACAATCATTTGCAGCGAAAACGAATTGCTTTGCAATTTGTTTTCCAAACGTTCGAGGTGCAACTTTTGCTGTTCTTGTTGGTGAATGGCTTTTCGCTCTAAGTTGTATTTTGATATTTCTATCCGGCCTCTAAAGCTTTGAATGAGCGCCTGATTGTTGTCATCCCTAAGTGCTTTGAGTTCCGCATAAAGCTTTCGGTTTTTCAGGAAAATGAACTGAGGAATAATGAAAAGAAGAATGGCAGAGGAAATCAAAAACTCAAGGGCTATTACCGTGGAGAACACATACAGAAAAAAGAAATAGATACTCAGCGAAATGATCAATGCAGTGAATGGTAAAAGCCACAGGAGGATGTGATTCAATACCAAATCAATGCCATGCGTGCTATTTTCAAGTATGGAAGAATTGTTGTTGACCTGTTTTTTGAAATAAGGTAAACGGGCTACCGACTCAAAAATCTTGAGTTGCAGGTTTCGCTGGGCATCCAGGGTGGTTTTATGATTTTCCAGGCGCTCAAAATATCTCGTGGCCGTGCGCAACAATGTCAGAAAGCGAATAATGGACGATGGCACCAAATAGGAAAACACGGTGTTGGCAGTGATGAACACCAAGCTACACATAGCAATAAACCATCCTGAAATAGCAGGAAGTGCTAAAAAAGCTACCGTCCAAAAAATTAATAGAAAAAGGCCCGAAAGCCATCGGCCCGCCAAGGGCTGAAATATATGTTTAAAAATAAATCTATTCATACCTCATCTGTTCACCCCAGTTCAAATTCAGGATTTGTGTAGCAATAGCATCAAACTTCTCCTCGTGCGAGGCAACAATAATCAACTTGTTTTGGGCCTCATGCTCAATTTGCTCAAGAATAATTTCGACCGTTTCGCTATCCAGATTGGCCGTAGGCTCATCCATAATAGCTACAGGCTTTGGGTACAACAACATCCTGGCAAGGGTAACCAACTGCTTTTCACCTCCTGAAAGCTGTTTCCCATGGTGGCTTAATTCGGTTTGCCATCCGTCTTCCTTTTTTGCCAGCACCTTATCTAAAAATTGAGGATATTGGCTTTCTGTTTCATCCTCCATATCGAGAAAAACATTGAATCGCATGGTTCCATCAAAGATGAAAGGGAACTGGTTCATATACGATGAGTTGGCTTTAAGCCATTGTTCCGACCATGGGTTGTTGTGCCCGTTTACCGAAACCACTCCGTCTTGCACAAGCAGATTACCCGAAAGGATCTTTAGCAGGGTAGATTTTCCAGAACCTGAAATGCCTTTGACGAGCAAAAGCCCTTTTGCCGGGAGCTTTAAATGAATGTTGTGCAAAACTTTTACCACTGAGTCGGGGTAAGCAAAGCTCAAATCGGTGAGCTCAATTGACTGTAGAATTTCATTGTCAATGGATAAAGGTACATCACCGTCCTCATTTAATATGGGCATAAGTAATTTGGCCGATGCCAAAGCCTTGTTCCTGTCGTGATAGGCACTCACAAATTTTCGCAGATAAAAGAAAAAATAAGGTGCCAACATGAGCAAAAACAGTGCAATATGGAAATCATAGCCCTTCCCATAATTGGAACCGGGTATTATTCCAAGAAGGCTCATACCTAAGTAAATAGCAATCGCAGCGATGGCTATTGAAACAAAGAGCTCTAAAACGGCCGATGACAAAACAGCCACCCGCATCACATTAGTAGTTGCTTGATTAAGAGCCTGACTCTTATCTGACAAAAACCGGTACTGTGGTTTTAGATTGTCCAAATTAACAATCTCGGCAATTGAATGAAGGCGGTTGTAGAAAACCGCCGAATATTTCAAGAAAAGGTTAATGTGCTTTTTGTGCAATGATTCAGCACCTACGCCTATCATTATCATCTGGAGAGGAATGATGACAAAGGTGATTAACAGCGTGATACCTACCCATATTTCGAACCAGAAGCTAACGAATAACAACAAAATGCCAACTAAAACCGAAGCTGTCGCATAAGGAATAAAAAAGGAGAAATAGGGTTTCAGGTCGTCGCTCACTCTGGTAACTAACAAAGTACTCGATATGGAGTCAGACTGACTGTCATTAAGCAATCTTGGATAAAGTTTCTTTTTGATTTTGGAAACAATGAGATTTCCAGCCCGGTAATTGATTAAGGACGAAAAATGCGCCAATACATATCTACCTGTAAGAAATCCTAGCGCATACAGAAGTGTGTGGGGTAAAATCTGACCCGAGATCAGCCAAGTAGCAGCAAACTCAGCCAAGTACCAGCTAAATACTACAAAACATCCAGCGCTTAAGAGTGTGAATGCCGAAGCGAAAATATAAAATCTCTTTGCTTCGGTCATCCATTTACCCAGCCATTGAGATGCACTTTCATGTTTTGAATTCATTGATTATTCTCTCTCTTCCTGATTCACCATAGTAACTCATTGTAGGGTAAAATGTTTTAACAGAACACTCAAAAAATATAATAATAACGCTACAATGTTTGGGATTAGGGTTTATTAATAGACGGCAAACATAATATCTTTATTAAAAATTGATACAGAAAAAATCACAAATTCGTCCATTAAAATTCAAAGATAATGAGATGTTTATTACAATACAAAAAACTCAACCTGCAGCATAAAGTGGCGCCTATTACCAGAGACTAACATCAGTAAAAAACAGTTGTCGTTTTTCACAGACTCCCTATTATTCTGTCCCTAAAAGTCATTTTAAAAACCTCACTTCTTGGAAAAGAGTACTACATTTGGTGATACAATAAAACAATTCACATTTTTTCAACCATACTTTTATGAAGAAGATAGCAATTTTTTATGGCTCCGATTCTGGCAATACAGAAGCTGCTGCTCAAGCCATTGGCAAGGAATTTAATGACATAGATGTACAACTGATTAATATTGCCCACACCAGAGATGTTCAGCTCCTCGAGGATTATGATTTTCTAATTTTGGGCACCTCTACCTGGGGGTATGGCGATTTGCAGGAAGACTGGGAGCGGTTCATGCCCAACCTTAAGAAGGCCAATTTACAAGGAAAAACCATTGCCTTATTTGGCCTGGGTGATTCAGGAGCCTATCCCGACACCTTTGTAGATGCTTTGGCAGAGTTATATGAAGTGGTGACTCAATGTGGAGCCACAGTAATAGGGCAAGTGGCGGTCGATAATTACCAATTTGACAGTTCCCGGGCTGTGATTGATGGCCTCTTTGTGGGACTTGCTCTGGACGAGGACAATGAAAGCGATCTAACTCAACAGCGGATAAGCGATTGGGTGGCGAAACTTAAACCGCTCATTAGCTGAAAACAAAAAAACAGACTAGTACGAAAAAAGCCCCGCAAACGCGGGGCTTTTTATACAATGAGTGATAATCGCTTATGAATTAAGCATGGTCAACTTTGAACATGTGCTGAACCAATTCAACCACTTTGGTTGAGTAACCCATTTCGTTGTCATACCAGCTAACAACTTTCACAAAGTTGTCATTCAAAGAAATACCGGCAGTAGCATCGAAAACAGAAGTTTGAGTCTCACCAATGAAATCGTTAGAAACAACAGCATCTTCAGTGTAACCAAGAACACCTTTTAATTCACCTTCAGCAGCAGCTTTCATAGCAGCACATACTTCAGCATAAGAAGCAGGCTTCTCTAGGCGGCAAGTAAGGTCAACAACAGATACGTTAGGCGTTGGTACACGGAAAGCCATACCGGTTAATTTACCATTCAGAGCAGGAATTACTTTACCTACAGCTTTAGCAGCACCAGTTGATGATGGGATAATGTTTTGGCCAGCGCCACGTCCACCTCTCCAGTCTTTCATTGAAGGACCGTCAACGGTTTTTTGAGTAGCAGTGGTTGCATGAACAGTTGTCATCAAACCTTCAACAATACCAAACTTGTCATTCAACACCTTAGCTACAGGAGCTAAACAGTTGGTAGTACATGAAGCGTTAGATACAAATTGCATATCTTTGGTGTACTTGTCAAGGTTCACACCACAAACGAACATAGGGGTATCATCTTTTGAAGGAGCAGACATGATTACTTTTTTTGCTCCGGCATCGATATGGCCTTGGGCTGTTTTTTTGTCAAGGAATAAACCAGTTGACTCAACAACATATTCTGCACCAATCGCACTCCACTTAAGGTCAGCAGGGTTTCTTTCAGCAGTAACGCGAATAACGTTTCCGTTAACCACCAGGTTACCGTCTTTCACTTCAACAGTACCATTGAAACGACCATGGGTAGAATCATACTTAAGCATGTAAGCCATGTAGTCAACATCAACAAGGTCGTTGATACCTACAATTTGTACATCATTAAAATTTTGAGCGGCGCGGAACACCAAACGACCAATACGGCCAAATCCGTTGATACCAATTTTAATTTTTGACATGTTATATTTGTTTTAAGTGATTATTTGAAAGTCAATGTATGCAATGCACTATGAGATTTCTCCGATTTGCGATACAAAAGTATAAAAAATCAAGCAAACGATCAAGCGATGTTTGGTTTGATTTGCGGTTTGAAGTGTGAAATGAAGTTAATTGAGGAGTGTCTGTAAGATGCTCATACTTAGCATACGAACCGAAACCTTGGATTTCAAAGGAAAGTACCGGGCATATACCGCATAAAAAAAAGGAAATCGACGATTTCCTTTTTTTGGCTCTCAAAAAACCAATAAGTTGTTCAGGCCAGAAAACTCATGACACAAACAGGCACTAGGCCTGCGAAGGAAGTTCTGTTGTTGTCTCAGCTTGTCCGTAAGCCGGACAATCCTCAAAGCTCTTACAAGATGAAAAAGCGAAAACCACAAATAACAGAACAACAAATACTGTTGCTAATTTCTTCATAACTCTACGTGTTTTGATGGCAAAAATAGGGTAAATCATTTATTCATACAACAATAAACGGGTGATTATTCAATTACAATATCCCTATAACGTAAAAAATGACCTTTAGGTTTCAGTCATACATAATTTCTTTTGGTGAAAACGTCTTTCCCATTCAGTCACAAATACAGTTTGATTTCTATAACAAGCCTCCAACCATTGCACCCCACAAGGAATTAACTACATTGGTCTTTCTTTTACTGAACAATTGTATATTTGTGGAAGGTTAAAACTTAAAAAATCGATTTATGTTCCGGTTTAAAAGCAATTTCATCTCCGCCCTGTTGGCCTTACTACTGTTGGCCTGTCAAACGCCGCCCGCGCTGTTGCTGACTGGTAAGGTCAGCTCACCCCTTGTCGAAAAAGTCTATTTTCAGAAGTTCGACGATCGAATTTTCAGGGTCATTGATTCTGCGGATGTGGTTGATAGTGCTTTTACCTTTGAGTTAAATATTGAACTGCCCGAGATATATGGCGTGAGCGTGGATACTACCAAATCGCCCCTAATGGTGTTCTTGGAGAAAGGTGCTGTGGACATTCAGTTGAATCCTGAAAATTATTACCGCGAATCAATGGTTTCAGGCTCCCCACTACATGATCAATATGTGGCCTACCAAAAAATGGAAGATCCGGACATCAGTGAATACATCCGGGCCCACCCCTCCTCCCTGGTCTCGGCCTATGCCTTATACCGCCATTATGCCTATCGCTTAACGGCCGATCAAATTAAAGAAAACATAGCACTGCTCGACACTTCACTATGGAGCACCCCCTATGTTAAAACCCTCGAAAAGTTGGTTGAAACTCTCGAGTCGGTAGGCATTGGTCAAAAAGCTCCTGAATTCAGCGCCCCCTCAATCAACGGAGAGGAAATCTCCTTGTCCGATCGACTGGGTCAAAGCTATCTGCTCGTTGATTTCTGGGCCTCATGGTGTGGACCCTGTCGACGTCAAAAACCCTTTCACATAGAGGCTTTTGAAAAGTATGGCGACAAAGGTTTTCATATTTTCTCGGTATCGCTCGACAGAACCCGCGAAGCATGGGTTTCAACCATTGAACTGGAAAATCTGGGTTGGACGCACGTATCGGATTTGTCCCATTGGGACAGCCGGCCGGCAACCCTTTATGGCGTGCGGGCCATACCTACCAATTTTCTGGTGGATAAAGACGGAGTAATTGTAGCCCACACGCTACTGGGCGATGATTTGCTCAAGAAGCTCGAAGCGCTTTATAATGAGTAACCTCCTATTTTTAAAGACGTTTGAATTAATACTACATTTGTATTTTTAATAGTTCGATATTGTTTTGTAAATCGCTGAATTTAAACAACTTGTGCTTACTGGTTACAGAATAAAAACTTACTGAATATCATGGATTTAATTTTACCTTTCAACCTAAAGATCTATTAACCTAACGATCTATTGAATTTGACAACTTTATATAAAGCACGACAAAAACAGACCTGATGGCACTGATTATAACACTTGCGATTACTATCATTCTGCAATTTTTTGCAGCTGCAGTGGCCGTCAAACTTACCAAAGTCACTAAGTTCAACCTCTCCTGGATTTTAATTTCCTTTGGCTTCATTTTTATGGCGGTGCAACGGCTGGCTGAGTTCCTTCCCTTTGTCACCGAGTTTAAACCTCAATATTTCAGACTCTTTTACATTTGGCTGGGCGCCATCACCAGCCTGTTTTTTGCAGTGGGTGTGTTTCTCATTCAAAAAATATTTCAACACATGAAGCAGGTAGAGATGAGGACTCGCAATCAAGAAAAAGCCTTGCTCAATGCCGTTATACAAGCGGAAGAGCGCGAGCGTCGCCGCTTTGCTACCGAAATTCACGACGGATTGGGCCCCTTGCTTTCAACCATTAAAATGTCGGTTTCCTCCTTGGCAGCAGTCGAAACCAACCCCTCGGCCCAGTCGGTCATAAAAAACACCAACTTGGCCATCAGTGAAGCCATCAAAAGCATACAGGACATATCCAACAATCTGAGTCCCCATATCCTTACCAACTTTGGTACTGCCAAGGCCATCCGCAACTTTGTCAATAAGGTGAACCAAAGCAAAGGACTCAAGGTCTATTTTAAGACCAACACCATGGATATGCGTTTTTCGCCCGCACTTGAGGTAGTTGTCTACCGTTCAGTCTGCGAGCTGGTCAACAATTCCATCAAACATTCCGAAGCTACACGGGTGGACATCGATGTGGAACTAAATGATGCAGAGATTCAAGTGGTCTATAAGGACAACGGAAAAGGTTTTGATGCCACTAACCTGTTCAGCAATGACCAAGGCCTGGGAACAGGCTATTTCAATATGTTGAGCAGAATTAATTCAATGAAGGGGAAACTCGAAGTGGTTTCCGAAAAAACTAATGGAGTATCCGTCAACATAAGCATCCCGACCAACCATGGAAAATAACCAAAACATAACCTTATTTCTGGTAGATGACCACACCCTGTTTTTAAACGGCTTAAAGTCCCTGCTCAATCCCTTACCAGAATTTACTGTTGTAGGAGAAGCCTACAACGGCCTTGAATTTCTTTCCAAATTTGAGGCGCTGGCTCCCGATGTGGTATTAATGGATATTTCAATGCCTGAGATGGATGGCATTGAAGCCTCCCGCAGGGCATTGGAAATAAATCCAGATTTAAAGATCATTACCTTATCGATGTATGGCGATCAGGAATATTACACAAAGATGCTGGAGACGGGCGTTCGCGGGTTTGTATTAAAAGACAGCGACATCCAGGAAGTCAAGATGGCTATACAGACCGTTGCCGACGGCGGCAACTATTTTTCGCAACAATTATTAAGAGGACTTATTCTGGCACGCAAAGAATCTTCCTCCACTGATACCGATGAAGACCAGTTGTCAGAACGCGAGCTGGAAGTATTAATTGAAATATGCCAAGGACTATCCAACAATGAGATTGCCGATAAGCTGTTTATCAGCAAACGAACGGTTGAAAAACACCGCGCCAACGTATTGCTAAAAACCGGCTGTAAAAACACGGCCAGTCTGGTGGTCTTTGCCATACGCAACCATCTCGTGGAAGTCTAGCCGCCTTTCACATGGCTAAATCGTAAGTATTTTTGTTCACGGAATTTTCCTCAAAAGCCATGCCCAACTGGGTATTGCTTTTTTGCAGGAAGATGTACAATTCAAACTCCTTTTGCGCAAAAGCATTCATCAACTTCATTCCATAATCACTAATAATAAACTCTTTACCTGCGCGACCGGCTCTAAACTCCACCACCTTAGCAGGGGCTATCCTGTTCATCTCCTTCATCATTTCCAATGCCTTGGGATAACTGATTTTCAATTCCAAAGCAACCGTTTCAAGCAGATTGTCCGTCAAAAGCAAATTCAACAGGCGGTACTGCAACTCTCCAACCAAAACATCACCATTGTAGCTGATATTTATATTTCCGGATAAACTCATCAAAGAATGTCTCATAACCGGGGGTTTAAATTAAATTTATACTGTTTGACGACAAATATATAAAAAATTTTGGGGGTCTAACTTATAATTATTATAAATTTTGCATTTATACCCCCAAATTAGAACCACTCTTCGTCATTTTGAGTAATTTTGTAAGCACACCCCCCTTCAACTAAACCTAATACTTAACCAAATGGACCATTATAATGAACCCTATATAGATGACTGCTATGGCAAAGGCGAATTAAACCTCTTGCTCGAGTTCAGCGACCTATTGAGCAGCAAAGAGATCAACCTGAACCAGGTAATTTCCTTGCTGGGAGAACACTTGCATGCCCACCACATTATACTGGCCATTCTAAACAGGCAAAACGACACCATTTTCGTTGAAGGCACCTTTGGCTTTGATCAGGTAGAACAACCATCTATCAGCTATGAGCTGGGCGAAGGGGTTATCGGATCAGTGGTTGAAACAGGGCGCTCGGTGCTGATACCCAAAATCTCAGAATCCTGCGAATTCCTCAACCGCATGCATTCGCCTGTCACGGTCAATGGCGAGGAGGTCTCCTTTATATGTGTGCCCATCCGCTATAAAAACGAAATAATCGGTTCTTTGAGTTTTCATAAGGTATATGGCCGAAAGCGAATGTTCGATGAAGATGTGCGTCTGCTAAGAATCGTAGGATCCATGATTGGTCGGGCCGTACGCCGCCGCCAGGAATATGCCGAAGAACTGGAACAACTCCGCCAGGAAAATCTCAAACTCAAAGGAGAACTGAACGACCAACTAGAAACCAACTTTATCATTGGTAATAGCGGCAAGATGCACGATGTTTTCACCCTCATTTCACAAGTGGCTTATACCGATGCCACAGTCTTGATTAGAGGCGAAAGCGGGGTTGGTAAAGAATTGATAGCAGATGCCATTCACCAGAACAGTCCCCGAAAAGACCAACCATTTATAAAAGTCAACTGTGCGGCCTTGCCGGAAAACCTCATCGAAAGCGAACTGTTTGGTCACGAAAAGGGTGCATTCACGGGCGCTGTAGCGCAAAGGGTTGGCCGCTTTGAAGCGGCCAACAAAGGCACCATTTTCCTAGACGAGTTTGGCGAAATCCCCTTATCCACCCAAGTCAAGCTGCTACGCGTCATTCAGCAACGGGAAATCGAACGCGTAGGCGGGATTAAACCGGTTAAAGTAGATGTCCGCATCGTATGCGCCACCAACCGCAACCTGGAAAGTCTGATCATCAATGGTAGTTTTCGGGAGGATCTCTATTACCGGATTAATGTGTTCCCGGTCTTTGTGCCTGCCTTACGCGAGCGCATCAACGACATACCCGTTCTGGCCAACCATTTTATTGAGAAGTTCAACAAGCGGCACAGTAAAAACATCAAGCGCATTACTTCCATGGCCATTGATATGCTCATGGTCTATCACTGGCCGGGCAACATCCGGGAGCT
>DHVH01000078.1 GCA_002412555.1 Marinilabiliaceae bacterium UBA5213
AACTATTAAGACATGGGCTTTCACCGAAATTTCAATGAGCAAAGGTTCACTACTGGAAGCAATGTTATGCTTAATGGCATTTTCCACCAAAAACTGAAGACTCAACGAAGGTACTTTTCGCTGCAAATCCACCTCCGCTATATTATAACTTACCAGTAAACCATCCCCCAATCGCTCCTGATGGATGGCAATATATGAAGTGATAAACTTCAACTCATCCTCTAACAAGACCAGCTTTTGGCGACTACTCATTAAAACATAACGGTAAACGTCAGTGAAATTACTGGCAAAATTCAGCGCTTTACCCGTATTCTCAGAAATCAATGCGATCAGCGTGCTCATATTGTTAAACAGAAAATGGGGCTTTAACTGGTCTTGCAGGGATAAATAATCCAACTCCAATTTTTCCCGTTCCAGACGCTCATTTGCCATGATGAATCGATTCAGCGTTTCGTGATAATTATAGCCGATAAGACCAACCACGTATATAACAGCAAAAAGCAACACAATAACAACCGCGACATCCACATCACCATCAACAACTTTCCTATCTGGTACCCTTAGCAACAGCGGAGCCAATCTGGTTGAAAGCACCACCACTAGCCACTGCCAAACCATGGCAAACAGAAACAGTGCCATGACCCGTTTTCTGACGGCAGTATGCCAGGGATAGTATCTGGATATAAATGCGTCAAAAATAAAAATCCCTTCGCACAAAGCTATCAGAATAGTCACCACAAAGAGTGCGCCTCTAAATAAATAGTGATCAAATTCTACCCCCCTTCCCAGCAAAGAAATAATTAACCAGGCAATAAATACAGAAGCTACCAGCTCCAAGGCAATCCGTCGGATATCAAACAACTTCAGCCCTAAATCAAGAATTACACCTTTTTTACCCATAACGCATCAAAAATACGAATTCGAAAAATTACAACAAACCAATCGATTTCAGGTAGGCAGATTTTAGAATCTCCAGGTTTGCCCGTGCCTCTGCGAGAGAAGCCGCTGCTCTTTGGTAAGCCACCCTGGCATTTAGCAGATCGGTTACCGTGTTTAATCCTGCTTCAAAACTAAGTTCTACCTCAGACAGCGTTTCTTTAGCCTGTTCAATATTTATTTGAGCGACCTCGATACTCTGGGCACTTGCTTGCATATTCAGGCGGTTTTGACGGACTTCTACGGCCACCTGATCTCTGGCATCATAGAGCTTGGCTTCATGCTTCATTTCATCTATTCTCGCCATGTCTGTTCTGTGTTTTCTTTCCCGCCAGTGGATAATGGGCATAGAAACACCCGCTCCCAGCGTTAAATTCCAACTACCCGACATCAAATCCGGAACGCGCAAATAGCGGTATTCCATGTTGACACCCACCTGTGGCAAGTATTCCCCTTGTATGGACAAACGCTCCAGGCGTGCCATCTCATGCTTTTGTTTCAACATTTGCAGTTCCGGGCGACGCGAAATATCTTCGTCAAAAGCTATTGACATAAAGGATTCCAGGGGCACTTCAGCGTCAGACTCCGCCACAGCTCTCAATGGCTCATCCAAATCCCTACCTGTTAAACGCGCTAAATTCATACCTGTCAGATTTAACAGGTTATGGACTTCCACCATACGAAGCTTAGCTTCGTTACGCTGAACCGAAACCTTGAGCATCTCACTGCGAGGTACAATTCCAAGCTCAAACTGCACGCGCAATTGATCCTCCAATGAATCAAGGGCTTCCACATGACCCTCCAGTACGCTAACTTGCTCCTGTACAGCAACCAAACTCCAAAAGGCACTATTGGTACCATGCAAAACCTCAGCACGTGAAAGACTAAGCGCCTCACGCGCTATATCTGCACCCCTTTCGGCCTTCTGATTGGCTAAGCGGATACGCCCCCCTGCAAAAAGCGGCTGCTCCACACTTACACCAGCCATGTATAACTGCAAATCACTCATTCCCAAATCAAAACCAGGCACATCTACACCACTGCTGCCCGAAAAGTTTCCCGCTTGCGCCTCCTCAGTGGTAGGCAGGGTAAATCCTGCAAAGGAAATGCCCTCAAAATCGGGTAGAAACAACGCAGAGGCCGAACCATCCACTTTAGGAAAATAAGCTGTCCGGGCCGCCTTTATGGCGGTCTCGGCATAATCCATATCCATACGTGCGATATCCAGTGATTTGTTATAGGCTAGAGCATCCCTATGACATTCTTCCAAGGTAACGGCTGTTTGGGCCGTTACCGTTAAAAATGGAATTATTATAGCGCCAGTAATTAACAGAATATTTTGTGTAAATCTCATTTTTTCTTATTGTTTTGATGTTGTCATTGAATAGTTGATTGAGTTTTCCGATAAAATTACCGCTTCCCGGCTTTACCGATTAAGCCCATCTTACTGGTATCTATTTTATAAAAAAGTACATACAAAACAGGTACAACAAGCAAAGTAATGACAGTCCCGATTAAAAGGCCGAACATTATAGCAATGGCCATCGACTGAAACATATCATCAAATACCAACGGAAACATACCAAAAATGGTGGTGAGTGCTGCCATACTGACAGGCCTTACTCGGGATATAGTTGACCGTATAACAGCAATGATCGGAATTTTTCCAGCCTTGATATCTATATTAATTTGATCCAGCAGCACCACCGTATTTTTTATCATCATACCAATCAATCCAAGCGCACCAATAATGGCCATAAAACCGAAATTTAAACGAGTAACCAAAAATCCCACAATAATCCCAACAAAGGCCAGTGGGAAAATCATGAAAATTATCAGCGGCTGTTTGAAATTATTAAAAAGTGCGATCGTAATGACAACCATCAGCAACAGAGCCAAAGGCAAATTCTCAAGTAAGGCCTGATTGGCCGTATTACTGTTCTTAAACTCACCATGCCACTCCAGCCTGTAGCCCTCTGGCAAAGGAATCGTTTCAATATCCGATTTGAATCTGCTCATGACCATTGGTGCGGTAAACCCACGGGCCGGATCACATTGCGCCCTAACAGCTGTTTGCCCGTTGTAGCGCTTTATCAGATACGTTTCACTGCTCATGGCCATCGTATCAATCAGCTGTCCCAAAGGCACACTGAACGAAGAGTAATTTCCCCATACAGGTATGGATTCAATGGCATCCGGCTTCTTAGAAAGCTCACCATCCACCCTTATCATTATAGGCATTTGGGTATTATCCTCATAAAATACGCCTACAGCCATTCCCTCAGTAGCCATGGCCATAGCAGAAGCCATAGCCCCTCTGGTAATATTTAGACGTTGTCCCTTAGGGGAAGAATAAACCGGTTCCAACACTTTAATCTCATTGCCCCAATCATCATTCACAAAAACCACATCCGGCTCCTGATGCATTATATTTTTCGCCTCTGAGGCCAAATCCTTCAGAGTATTCGAATCCGGACCTATAAATACCGCCTGAATTTTATATTCTCCACCCATAGCACTGTACTGGCTGTATCGGATATCTCCTTCTGGAAACAGCTCCATCAAATGCGGTTCAGCCTTGGCAATCACCTCAAGAATTGTGTGCCCGTCCTTCACTTCCACTATCAGCTCACCATAACGCGGATTATAGCTGTTCATAGGTCGTGATAAGGTGTAGCGTATGGGTGAACTTCCCACCGAGCCGGCAACAAAATTAACTTCATCCCATCCCATTAATTCTTCTGTCATGAGCGCCAGATCTTTTTCAACCCGGTAAATATCACTGCCCTGCGGCAAACGGTATTCCACCATAAACTGGTTGTACTCCTGCTGTGGAAAAAAATCTTTATTGAGTAAGCTAAAAGCACTGAAAGAAAGAACAAGAATCAAAACAGTAGCGACCACAAACATTGTTTTATGCCAAAGGGCGAAGCGAATCATGCCTCCGAACACCCTGTAAACCGGACCAGTATAAACATTTCGCTTATTAGTGGTTCCCTGCCCCTTATTGTATCCGTTTTTATATAAGTAAGAGGCCATAAATGGCACCTGGATCATCGCCAAAATCCAACTGAAACTAAGAGATATTGCCAGGACAAAAAACATAGGTTTCATAAACTCCCCGGCAGCTGTGGTGTTGAATGCCATCGGCATAAATGCCAATATGGCCACAAGAGTAGCGCCAATCAGCGGAAAAGCATTCTGCCGGGCTGCCGCAATGTAAGCCTTCTGTCGGGACATCCCTTTAGCCAGATCGGCCAGAATGCCATCAGCCACTACTATGGCATTATCCACCAACATGCCCATGGCAATAACAATGGCCGCCAGAGAAACTTTATCCAGCGACATGTCAAGAAATCCCATCATAATGAAGGTGCCAAGAATGGTAAAGACCAGACTGCTGGCAATAAGCAGTCCAGCCTTGAACCCCATGGCCAGCAAAAGCACCACAATCACAATAGCTACCGATTGGGCCAAATTTATGGTAAAACCACGTATGGATGCCTGCACCTGCGAAGGCTGATTATAAACCTTATGCAATTCAATCCCAGCCGGTATTTCTTCCATTAGTTGCGAGATAGCCGCATCCACCCTTTCGCCCAAGTGAATGATATTATCGCCCGTTTGCATGGAAATACCAAGCCCCAGACTTTCCCTGTTATTATATTTGAAGCCGCCCCGCATGGGCGTCATAAATGAACGTTCAATGGTGGCGACATTACCCAGCCGGAAACTGTTACCATTAGTGCCTTGAATATTCAGATCGCTAATTTCATCCAGGGACTGAAATTTGCTACCCGGTGCCAGGCGAATACGTTCTGAACCCGCCACAATTGACCCGGCGTCCACCACCTGGCCCTGATCACTTAAGGTCTGAATAATGGTCATGGGGTTTAACCCCAAGGCCGCAAAGCGTTCAGGTGAAAACCGGATGTCAACCGTTTCAGTCCGTTGTCCCACAATATTAATCCGCTTAACCCCATCCACCTGCAACAATTCATTCTTAATGAATTCGGCATATTCATCCAGCTCCTTGTAACTGTAACCGTCACTGCTCAAAGCCATGAAAATACCATAAACATCTCCAAAATCATCGTTCACAATAGGTGCCAAGGCACCGGAGGGCAATGAGCCAGAAGCATCATTCACTTTCCTGCGCAAATGATCCCATTTTTGAGGCAATTGCTTCATGGTTAAATACCCCTCTATGTATACCGTTATTTGTGACATTCCGGGCATGGAAACGGATTCTATGTAATCGATATGCTGAAGTTCCTGTATGGCTTTTTCGAGCACATCAGTGACCTCCTTTTCCACTTCTTTAGCTGAAGCGCCGGGGTAAGGGGTAGATATCACTGCTGCCTTAACCGAAATTTCCGGATCTTCCAGCTTACTCAACCCGGCAAATGAACCTATCCCACCAAAAACAAGTATGGCCAGAAAGGCTATTAATAAAGCCTTTTGACTTAGTATTTTTTCAAGCATCCAATAAAAATTTAATAATGAGAACTGTTGTCAATAGAGCGCATTGTCTCAGCCTAATTCATGGCACGCACCTTCTGGTCCTCGAACAAGGAATGAACACCTGCCGAAACAATTTTATCGTCCATATCAATGCCACTGATTATTTCCATGCGACCGCCTGTTAACAACTGACCTGATTGTATCGCCCGAGAGGCAATGGTACTGCTTAACTCATCATATATCCAAACAAAAGGGGCTCCATTGAGATAAAACACAGCTTCTACAGGGACCGTAGCACCTGCCTGCTTCCCCTTTTCCAACTCTAACTCAATTCTGGCATTCATACCTGGACGTATGGCTTCTGCATCAGGATTATTGATGGCCAAACGAACTTCAAACAGATTGTCTTCTCCTGATTTTCCGGCAACCGACTTAATGGTAGCGGGCAGACTTAATCTGCCAACTTGCACCTTTGCTGCTGCAGGTGTAGTCATTTGTACAACCAGAGATTCAGGCACACCAAACACCACTTCCAGCTCACTCATGTCTATTATGGTAAAGACCACCATACCCGCAGCCGTGGTCTCATGCTTGTTAATATTCTTCTGAAAAACAGTGCCGGAAAAGGGCGCCAATAAACGGGTATCCTCCAATGCATGCCTTGCTCTGTCCAGATTACTTTCAGCGGCCAGAAAAGCGGCCTCCAGTTTTTCGATGGTGTTGGACGGAAGTTTTCCCTGCTCGTACAACTCCTTAAATCGATCATACTCGCCCTTTGCCTGCTTAAACTGAACCTCAGCACTTCTTAACTGGACCTGGTAGTCACGGGGATCAATGGCCGCTAAAAGGGTTCCTTGCCGGACAAAATCGCCCTCTTCAGCAAACACACCAATTACCGGACCACCAACTCTAAATGCCAGATCCACTTTTCGTGCTTCCTCCAGCACGCCATTAAACGCATGGGTTGTTATACCACCAGCCGACTCAGGCGTAACCACTTTTACATTTCTGGGGACAAAGGTTGTATCCTGGGTTCTTGAACAACCTAAAGTCAATAATGTCCCAAAGCCGATGGCTACAAAAAACATCGCTATCTTCATATTAACATTGATATTAATTTTTCCTAATGAATTATTTTACGCCTCAAATATAGATTTAGCACTGTACCGTTTTGGAAATGAATTGCGGAAGTAAAAAAAGTGTAAGGCTGAATTGACCAAATAGGATATTGAAACGTTTTTGATTATTTTAAATAAACGATGATGCCTAAGTTGATACTCCAAATATCTTTCAACACCACAAAACGACTGTTCATTAAATCCTTCAGGTAAGCATCCAGAGTTACAAGCTCAAAAAGGAGATTGCCAGTACGAAAGAGCGCATTGCCATTAAAAATTATTACGTCACCTCCAAAAAAAGGATTTAAATACAACCCGTTCGAAAAATAATCACAATGTCAACAATTTAAGCGTGTTGAGCCTTCTTCGCTTTAATACCAATCAATCTTCTACCCTGGCATTTCATAGATGAGAGTAGTTTTCGACATCTCTTATAAAAAAGAAAACGACCAGTAGTCTTAAAGACATCTGATTTGTCCAGATGAGCATACTCCATTAATAAGAATACAATTACATCAAGCGGTAAATCAAGTCTTCTAAGGTTATGCATGGCTCTTGCACGCGAAAATTTCCCGAACTGCAAGCGATTAATATCAATCAGGCAAAAATCATATCCCTCTGGAGTTTCATAATAGAGCACATTTTTCAGCGTATAATCGTCATGAAAAATGCCCTTTTTATGAAGATTATAGCTAAACCTGGCAAAATCTTTAATCCTTCTGGCTTTGTCGGTAGAAGGCACTTTTAGGAAGTCTTTGACTGATTTACATCTTACATACAAACTCACAAAATAGCTGTGTTTTAACAGAATACCGGAATAGACATCTAAGTACCCAATAGGCATAGGCGTAATTACCCCCAGTTCTTCCAGTTTAAGAGCTTTTTCATAAGCCTGTTGTGCTTTTGACTTTCTGAAAAGTGCATACATAACTCGGTTAATAAGTGTCAGCCTTTTATAGTATTTTACAACCAGCATCACGTCACCAACCTTAAAAAGCTTCACTACGTTGCGCTGATTCTTAATAATCAAAGTATGATCCTCAAAAATTTGAGGAATTGAGTCCAAAAATGATTTCAAAAATCCAAATGAAGCATGCAGTTTTTTTTCTATTCTTACCATAACCAATACTTTTAAATTCGTAATTCCATTCGCGCCCGTACCCCAAATTTTGGCGCATTATCAGTCGGACTTACACGCCAAATGGCATCCAACCTGAAAAAGCGGAGAATATTCTCAACTCCAAATCCAACTTCAGCATATGGTTCGTTGTTATATGAAGCGAGCTGAGCAGGAAAATTAAGGAGTTCAGAATGTTTATGACTCAATGCTCCAATCATTATTTTAGCACTTACAACTTCTCGAAAGCCAGTGCTTCTAATCAATGGTGTGCGCTGAAAAAGGAACCCGTTAAGCCTGTATTCGAAAAAAGCATGCACATATTTGTCGTGAATAAATTCCAGCTGATTCATCATATTAAAATTGAAACGCTGCGAACCGTAGGTGATATTGGCGCGAGGTAAATCCAACAATGGATAAGGTACTGTTCCTAAAATACTCCCCCCTTCCAATGCATAATCCATACGGGTTTGCCCAATAAAAAAATAGTGTTTTAAACTTGAATGAACCCTGCCATAGTATTCCTCCCGACCGTCAACACTCGTTTTCCCTCCTGTTAGAGACAGGTTTATTATGGGACGCTTAGAGCCCAGATAAACCCGATGATAACCATGGTCCATGAATCGCTCCCTCCACGTCCATCGAAAATTCACCACCATCTCCTTAGCGTCAAACGATTCCACAAGATCAGCGCCCTGCCTATAAGGAAAGAAAGGCGGGGAATGCATCCTCATCCATGCGGCCGAGGTTTTCACAGAAAACCCGGTTCGTATTTCAGACTCTATGGAGCCCATCATTCTTTGACGTCGATGCACTTCAAACAGATCCTCTCTGGAAAATAGATAAGAAATCAAGTTGCTTTCAGATGCGTGCTGTTTGTTTTCGTACAACAGCAGAATTTTTTCATCTTCGCCAATAGTGATAAAATCGTTACGGTATTCCATTTGCAGAATATTCCTGCGCATTGTTGGCAACAGGTACCCCCCACCCAAACGCCACAACCACTCCTCGTTGCGCGTACCATAGCCAGCCCCTCCCCAAACACTAAACAGCTCCGACATTTCTGACCCCGTACGCCCGCCCAAAAACAGCTGTGCACCCTGTACCTCATTCAACACCAAAAGGTAGTCATAAGGGCCAAGACCGAATTTTCCCACGTCATAGTATCCTGTTATATACATGTTGGTCATCTTATTCAGCACCTTGACAAATGGTATCTGGTTCGCCGAATCAATGGAAGCCCGGGAATTCAAATGCTCAATGGAAAGATTTTCAGGTCGAACCTCTTGCCAATATCCTTCGCCCCGGTCACGTGCTTGCCGATCCTTAACGGATTCATAGGAAAGACTTCGGTGGCTCAATTGAATTTGGTCCTCCAATCCGATAGAAACATCTGAATAATGATGCGACATAGCCACTTTTAGCTCCACTCTCTGCCTGTCCTTTTGCATCTCAAAAGGCATATAATCAACTGTTGCATTGATTTGAGTATGACAAAAAAATGGGATTGAATCATTGATTAAACTATAGGTCATTGAAAAGCCCACATCCTCAATAAAATTCAGGTGATCGGTATTCGTCATCCGGGCATTGACGGCTGTAACAGAATAAAAGCGATCCTCAATGGTCATCTCTCCGGTAAAGGTGTTATCACCTTTTCGGCGTGGCGTAAACCGCACAATATAGTCCATCCCCAATTCCTTCTTCAGAGAGTCTGTGAGGTAGTAATTATAATAAAACCATCCGTTGTCGGCAGCCGGACTAATCAGTTTCTGGCCAAACAATTCCAAGGAATTATTGTAAAAATTCACCCCTACATCCAATCCAGTCGTATATCCGGAAATTTCAGAATCTTCCAACAGACCCAAGCCAGTGGTATTGTCGGCTTCAATCGTTGAAAGGTGTCGGGCAGGCACTTGCTGATGTTCATTAAACACCACATACTCGGAAAAATACACTGGCATATAGCGAACATTATCTTCATCGTATCTGAAAACACCTGGACCTGCCCCTTGGAAGATGCGCCAGTTCATCATTTTATCTGAAACATTGTTGATACGAAAATCTTCCAATGAGTACCTGCGATAACTGAAACGCTCCAGTCCCGCCGGATTATTTCGCTCCTTATTCCTTACCACCTGCGCCATCAAATGGCGCACCGGACCGTCATCTGGCCGGACACTTATTTCACCTAACGAAATAGAATTGGGCTGCAATAGTATATGCAGCGGATTGGAAACAACCTCGGATACCGCCATCTCAAACGCATAGTAACCCATGGCTGAAACGACCAACGTATCTACAGGGATATCGGCCTTTAACACAAAAACACCTGCTGTATCGGTTAGAACACCTATAATCGTATTCTTGAAAAGCACATTAACAAAAGGCAACCTTTCATTGGTCTCACCATCGTAAACCACCCCCTTCAATTCAGTTACCTGACCAGTGGATCGAATACTTAAACAAAGAAAAAGAAGCAAAACAGAAAATTGTTTCAACATAGAAAATCCTGATTAGAACCCTAAAACTAGACAGGATAATCCGTGATTTTCATTAATATATTGCCAACATAAAAAAATCGGATCTCAACTGGCGACAAGCAATACCTAAACGATCATTGAGTCACCAATGACCATGCAAATCCAATAAAAAGCCCCGGAACTAAAGAGTATTATTCTCCTAATTCCGAGGCTTAAATATATTTAATCAATCGTCCGATTGCGCAACCACAATATCATCAACGACGCCTTCACCCTCCTCAACGAAAAAGGCTTCCCCATGGAAAACATCCACGCAGAAGCCTATTTCTAAATATCTAAACAAGTTAAGAGTGCTCGACGGAGTTTTCAACACCCCCACTTACCCTTCCTACCCTATCTACCCATTCTCCCCCTCTCAACCTAATGACCTAATGACCTATCGATCCTGCCTTGCGGTATTCCGCTTCGCTCCACCTCCTGCCTCAGGAAAAAGGCGTTAATAAAATCACACTGTTTTTCGTTAAAAAATTGCGCTGTTGGTTTTGGAGCCGAAGTGAACACAGTGAACGCAGTCCCGCGTAGCGGGAGTAGCGAGTTTCGCAATTTTTAGAAAAAGAGTTTGATTTTTAGTCTTTTTCATGCAGCAGCGGCATTTTTTTGTTTACTTTTTTTTTGCTGCTGCAAAAAAAGTAAAAGCCCGTGCGGCTCGAGCACAAAAAATAATTTATGAAAAAAGCTTTATAAAGATTTTTTCATTACATCAAAAAGCTCATCATAATACCCGCCGCAACCGCTGAACCAATAACACCCGACACGTTAGGCGCCATGGCATGCATTAAAAGGTGGTTCGTTGGATCCGCTTTCAGACCTTCATGCTGAACAACTCTGGCACTATCAGGCACAGCCGAAACGCCGGCAGCACCAATCAGCGGGTTAATCCTGTCCTCTTTTTTCACAAACACATTCATCAGTTTAGCAAAAAGCAAACCGCCCGCTGTAGCCACAGCAAAAGAAATCGCTCCCAGCACAAAAATCTTGATAGAGCTGGTGGTCAGAAATCCCTTGTTAATCATTTCACCGGTAATGGGATCGGTCACCAGACGGAATGCCTGGGTAGAAGCCCCTACCGTCAAGCCCAGCAAAATAGTTATGATATCAATCATAGACGTTCTGGCCGTTTCTGCCAGACGATTGGTAACGCCAGATTCCTTTAAAATATTTCCAAAGAATAGCATACCCAGCAAAGGCAGAGCACTTGGCGAAATAAAGAGCGTCAACAGCAAACCAATCAGCGGGAAAAGAATTTTTTCAAGTTTAGAGACCGATCTGGGCGGTTTCATCCGAATCAGTTTCTCCTTTTTCGTAATCAGCAGATTCATAATAGGTGGCTGAATCACGGGTACCAGAGCCATGTAGGAATAGGCCGCAATGGCAATACTTCCAATTAGGTGCGGCGCCAATTTGGCTGACGCAAAAATAGCAGTGGGACCGTCGGCACCACCAATAATGGAGATAGCACCCGCTTCATGTATTTCAAAACCCAGTGCCATGGCACCAATAAAAGTACCAAACACACCAATCTGAGCCGCAGCGCCCAACAACATCAATTTCGGGTTGGATATGAGCGACGAAAAGTCGGTCATGGCACCAATACCCAAAAAGATCAATGGCGGATATATACCTTGGGTCACCCCAAAATAGAGATAGCTTAATACCGAGCCCTCCTCATAAATCCCAATCTGAAACCCTTCTGTAATAGGAATATTTCCGATTATAATACCCGTACCAATGGGGATCAGCAAAAGCGGCTCATAATTGTATTTTATGGCGAGGTAGATAAAAAACAGACCTACCACAATCATGATTAAGTACTGGGGATTAACCGACGAAAAGCCGGTGTAATTCCAAAATATCTGCAAGGCATTCATCAGAGAACTCTCGCCAGCACCAGAGTCCTGAACAGCAGCCAGCAGGTTACCTTGTCCGACCACCATCGATAACAGGGTCAGCAGACTCAATAGGGTGAAAACTGTTACAAACTTTCTCACGTTCTTATAGATTTTATGAAGTCGGAAACTCCAGAGATTCAACAATTAGTCAATGGGACCCTACACAAGTTCAATGAGCACATCGTTTTGTAAAACATTGTCGCCCACCTTCACACGAACAGATTTTACAAGCCCCTCTTTTTCAGACATTACATTGTTCTCCATTTTCATGGCCTCCATAATCAAAAGTACGTCGCCCTTTTTCACCTCGTCGCCTTCCTTCACCAGCATCTTAAAGATGCTACCGGGCAGTGGAGCCAACACCTCATATCCGCCAGAAGTCCCCTTCTTAACAATCTGACCTTCACCAGGTCTGCTTCTAACCTCAGACCTCACCAACTTAGGCGTTTTGACCTTTTTAATTTCACGATGAATTTCAACGGAGTATTCAGTACCATTGACCTCTATATGAGCGATGTTTTCCTCAACATCCTTCAAATTGACTTCATATTTATTACCATTAATGGTAAACTCAAATTTTTTCATCTGTTACAAGATTAGCGGGATAATACATTTCGAAGACCGTAAATTTTAGAATTCCATGGCGAGTAGTTTCTGGCCACCCGTTTAATGGTAATCACATTACTCTCATCTTCATGTTGCTCATTAAAATACATAAGTAGGCTCATGCCAATGGCGGCATTTACCTCGCCCGGAACAGGCATTATCTTTTCGCCTTTCACCCTTACTGGTCCCGAGGAACTGGATTTTCTCTTGCTCAAACTGAGTATTACCGGCAGTAATTTATAGACATAAATCAACAGCACCAACACCAGAAAAACTACCGAATAACCAACAGCGGTTATGATGTAGATATCTGACCACTCCCAATTTTCAACATTAATTAAAAAGGTCATCATAGTATATGGTATTACAAAGGTATGTTACTATGCTTTTTAGGAGGATTGGTCAACTTTTTCGTCTGCAGACTCTGTAACCCTCTTATCACACGGAAACGTGTATTTCGCGGCTCAATAACATCATCAATATAACCATAAGCAGCTGCCTGATATGGATTGGCAAACTTCTCCTTGTACTCTGCTTCTTTTTCTGCCACTACTTTGGCACGCTCCTCAGGATCGGTGATGGCCGATAAGGCACGACCTTCCAACACCTCAATTGCACCAGATGCACCCATCACAGCAATCTCAGCAGTTGGCCAGGCGTAATTCAAGTCACCACGCAATTGCTTACAACTCATCACATCGTGGGCACCACCGTACGACTTGCGCAGCGTTACCGTCACTTTTGGCACAGTGGCCTCGCCATAGGCAAACATCAATTTGGCACCATGGATAATAATACCGGCATATTCCTGTCCGCTACCGGGTAAAAATCCGGGTACATCTACCAAAGTCAGAATAGGAATGTTGAAAGCATCACAAAAACGCACAAAGCGCGCCGCTTTGCGCGAAGCGTCGCAGTCGAGCACCCCAGCCAAGAAACTGGGCTGATTGGCCACAATTCCCACCGAAGAACCACCCATGCGGGCAAATCCTACAATAATGTTCTTGGCATAATTGCGGTGCACTTCCAAAAATTCACCCTCATCCACCATGGTGTAAATCACCTCCTTCATATCGTAAGGCTGGTTGGGATTATCGGGAATAATGGTATTGAGCGACTCCTCAATTCGATCAATCGGATCCAGGCATTCCACCATAGGCGGTTCTTCCAGGTTATTTTGCGGAAGATAAGACATCAGCTTGCGAATCAACAACAAGCCCTCTTCCTCATTTTCCAAAAGAAAATGAGACACCCCTGAGCGGGAAGCATGCACTTCAGCACCACCTAAATCCTCAGTACTAATATCCTCACCTGTCACCGTTTTAACCACTTTAGGACCCGTTACAAACATGTAACTCGACTCCTCCGTCATCATAATAAAATCCGTCAAAGCAGGCGAATACACGGCTCCACCGGCACATGGTCCGAAAATGGCAGAAATTTGAGGTACCACCCCAGAAGCCATAATGTTACGCTGGAAAATCTCCGCATAACCCGCCAAAGAAGTCACCCCTTCCTGAATACGCGCACCACCACTATCGTTGATACCAATAACAGGCGCTCCGGCCTTCATGGCCATATCCATTATCTTGCAAATTTTCTGAGCAAAAGTCTCCGACAAAGAACCACCAAAAACAGTGAAATCCTGTGAAAACACGTAGACAATTCGGCCGTCAATGGTTCCGTGACCGGTCACAACGCCATCGCCCATAAACTTTTGCTTATCCATACCAAAATTGGTACAGCGATGCGTCACAAACATATCAAACTCCTCAAAACTACCCTCATCCAGTAAAACTTCGATGCGCTCACGCGCCGTCATTTTACCTTTAGCGTGCTGCGCATCAATTCTTTTCTGACCGCCACCGAGTTTTGCCTCTGCGCGCAGGTCTATCAACTTTTGAATCTTATCCTGATTGGACATAATTTAACAGAATTAATTGATAATTTAATTTTCAAACTTCTAACACATCTACTCCTTAGGATGTTCACACAATTCTGTTAACACGCCAAATGTTGACTTGGGATGCATGAATGCAATGTTCAGTCCTTCAGCACCTTTGCGGGGAGTTTGATCAATTAGCTTAACACCATTTTCTGCAGCCTCATCCAATCCTTTTTGAAGATTGTCAACAGCAAAGGCTAAATGGTGAACACCTTCCCCCTTTTTCTCGATAAATTTTCCGATAGGTCCTTCAGGGTCGGTAGATTCCAATAATTCTATTTTGGTCTGCCCTACCATAAAAAAAGCAGTTTTCACCTTCTGCTCAGCCACTTCTTCAACGGCATAACATTCTAACCCATAAACCTTTTCATAGAAAGCAATCGCCTCCTCAAGATTTTTCACTGCAATTCCAATGTGTTCAATATGTGTTGGCTTCATATCAATAAAAAAATTTATAAAATTCAACTAATGCCGACAAAAATAGCTTAAAAGCATCGAAAACCATATTAAACAGCAGGAAAAAAAGCTTGTTTTAAAACATAATCGAACAACAGGTTATTCCGTTCAGAAATTCACCCCCAACCATCCAACCAAAAAATGTATTTTTGCCTGCCTTATGCTCGCCGTAGTTTGTAACTAC
>DHVH01000016.1 GCA_002412555.1 Marinilabiliaceae bacterium UBA5213
GGCAACTTAATTAAAGACCCTGTGATTGTGGATGCCGTGATTATCACAGACTGCGAGTGCAGTTGAATCCACAAAACAACCATTAATGGATAAAGTCTAGCTAAGAATTTCACTCGGGCATGTTGTAACCATTTTTGGGCCACAGAGACAGCCGTATCAAACCGGTGCCAACAATCTTGAGCAATTTATCAAAAGCCCAGGATGCTTCACTCGTTAAAGGAATAAACGAATACAGAAGCAATTCGCCTTCAGGAGTAGCAGATGTTATAGTGGAAGAAATAACCTCAAAATTAATATTAAATAGCTGGTATGAAAAACGGGAATTATCCATGAAATGGTTTTGATCTCTTTGAATAAATGGAGAGCCCTGCCAATAAGAAAGAAATAGTGGATATTCAACAGACATTTCCGTTACCAATTTCTTGAAGTAAGGGCTGGTTCTGTACCTAAGGTTCATGGCCCGAAATATATGAATGGTTTGGTGGGCAAAAGAATACCAAGATTTCCCCATCAAGCTTCGGTGTAACGAAAATTCAGGCGAGAAAAGCAGGCGCATCATATTGTAGCGAGAGAGCAATTCGCTTTTATCCAATTGCTCTTTGCTGGTTTGATAAAAAGCGAGGATTAGCGGATTTAGGGCAATGACATCACCATAGGGGTCTATGATAAATGCCGGAACTCGGATTTTCATTAAAACATCTTCCAATTCATCTAGGTATTTCTGGGGATTATCGTCAACTGGGAATCGGCCATCCAAACCCGCCGCAGCCATAAACAACTCTTTGCGCTCTAGAAAAGATAAATCTAACGCGTCACACAATTTGTGAAGCGTTTCGGGCTCGATTTGGGCCTTCTTGCCACTCTCTATGTTGTCGATTATATTTTTACCTAGTCCGGTTTTCTCGCCCAGCATTTTGCGGGTCCAGGTCTTATTGAGCGTTGCATGTTCCTGCCTAAGTTCAGATATCAGGGAACCAAATTTCAATTTGTCCAAATCAACACCTCGTGTCGTCAAAATTGACTATTTGTAACACAGAAGATGAATTTTGAAAGAATAAAAATTGGTAATGTTCATAAAAAGAACCAATGATTCGTATTTTCACAATGTGCCATAAAATAAATTCTAATTATAGGCAGGTGTACGCTTGGTATCAATGATCTCAAATCTTTATTTTCTCCAGGAGGTTTAAAATGAGAATCAAAAATATTCTCTCCCTGCTGTGCATTTCAATCATCACGCTGCTCAATGTCGCCAATAGCCAAATAGCCGCAATTGCATCATCGTCAAATGCGGAAAACTCTCAAACTACATCTGTAATAAGATTCTCTGGTCCCTTCCAAAACACATCCTTGGGGATAGGGGGAACTGTAATCATTGATATGAAAATTTCACCAACAACGGTGTCAGGATACATAAATTTCACAAATGACCCGGACGTGGGAACGCTCTGTGGAGCGGGGTCTTTTAGTGGAACGCGCACTGGCGATAATTTTCAATTCACATTTACATCCAACGACTCTGACCCAGGTTGTAGCATAGTGTATGGGACAAAATTTAATGTCAGCGGGACGCTTCTAAAGGGCGATATTACTAACGGCAAGTTCTCTCACGCAACAACAGGGCAAGGGGGGACATTCACCGCCAAGCGGACCGTCCGCTACACAGGAACTTTCTCTACAAATGGAAATCCGGGAACCGTCACAATTGACCTGGCTACCAATAGTTCAAGCCTCGTAACAGGATATATGAATTTTACTAACAAGGCTGGAACTCCGGCATTGTGTGGTGCAGGTTCCTTTAGGGGCTCTGTAAATAGTATTGGGGTAATGAACTATGATTTCCTTTCTAACGACCCGGATAGCGGATGCGGCTTTGATGATGGATTAGAATTCACCATAACCGCAACGTTATCATCTGGACTTTCAATTACAAATGGAAGCTATATTGTATCTACGGGCCAAAAAGGCACCTTTACGACCGCTTGTCTTTCCGGGGGAACCACCACAAAAACGGACACACTATCCAAAGCCGCGGATATGTGTAAGGCCGACACAGAACTCCCAACCGGCAAAATTATTTGGCCCTATGATACTTATTTGGATCCCCAAAATAAAAATCTCCCCAAATATGGTCCCGCCGCAAAGGTTCGACTGGAGGCGATTGCGTCAGACAATTATGCCGTTAAACGTGTCGAATTTTGGGTAAAGTACGACGGTAAATGGTATCTGGCTGGCGAAGAATACTTTCCGCCATATGAAGTTGATTTTACAATACCCACAGGCTTAAAGTCACAAGTGATTTCAGTTGGGATACATGTTGTAGACATATTTGGCAATGTTGCAATTGATCCTGAAGGCAAACCAACAGGCCTCAGATATATCAACTATCAAATGAGTTATAACAACCCAGATGTCTCAGAAAATTGGATTCCCGCAGGCAATCGTGGGTACGTAAATCAGCGCGCGCTACCTGACGCACTAGGGATAACTGGCGACTACCAATGCGGTGCCGCGTCTACAGCAATGATTCTGGGAATGTTTAATAGGATAAGTGGGAGCCAACAGTCTTTATCCAGCACCGCCAATAATGCATTTATCTTCGCAGGCGAGGGTAACCCTGTTTTCGAACTAATCAAATTTATAGAAAATAAGAATAACTACACTGTTAATAAAGACTCTGGCCTTGAAGCAAATTGGAAAAAACCAACCAAAGAGGACGGCTGGGCGCTAATCAAAAAAGAAATTGATGCCGGCAGACCTCTTATTATGCTCTCATCGAGAGTGTCATTAAGTGCTCATTATTTTGTTATCGTGGGCTACAGAATAGATAAATCTGTTAAACAAGTAATCGCTTATGACCCTTTTGGCAAGTGGTCACCGTTACAATATTCACCTTACAACTACAATAAAAACTCAAAAACAGAGCCGGATAGCCGCAAAGGACAGTGGGTAACCTATGATTTCAATAGTGTATGGGGATACAATGGAAGCATAACCATCGGTAGGCTTATGACTATCAAGTCTAAAACCACGTCTTCGACTACCTCTGTTTCCTCACTAAAATCTACGATATCCCCAAGTTCGCCGCCAGATATCATTAGTGACGAGCCAGAAGACTTTGGCGACTTTGATGGAATACCGCCTGTTGATGAAGACTTTTACGAAATCTCTGGTAATTCAGGGATGGCCGATGCAACATTAACCTATTCAATAGATGAAGTCCCCTACTCTGCAACCGCAGATGAAAACGGTGACTATACTATATTGGTTAAGACCGGATGGACTGGAACGATAGCGCCCTCTATGCCTGGTTATATATTTATTCCAGTCGGCAAGGAATACATTGACGTTAATAGCAATCTGACCCATGAAGACTATTTGGCGATTCGCCAGGATGAAATCGGGGTAATCGTAGGTGGATTTGACCAGGGTAAATACCATCTCAGCCCTGGCCAGAAGCAAGACATTTTGTACGCCAATCTAAATAATGGCCCTGTGCAAGTAATGAGCCCTGAAAACGTGATAGGCAGCATTCGCGTTTTGTATAAAGGTGTTAGTTACTCAGAGATGCTGGGGTTCCCCTCGGAGGAGTTGACCAACGAGCACTGGTTCCCTGTATATGACTCGGTTTCCCTTAATTCACAAATACGCGTCGGCAATCTGGGGGACAAGGCGACCACCATCACAGTTTATCTTGGAGACGGGCAGGTGCTGGATACCTTTAGCCTGGACGTTGCCGAGGCCATTCGCAAGAATTACGCAGGAGAAAATAGCGGCCCGCTGCGAATTGTGAGCAGCGATACGAACATCCTGGCGAGCGTGCGACTGCTGTATGGCGACAGTTACGCTGAGAAGTTGGGGTTCCCTGCCGACCAGTTGACAAATGATTACTGGTTCCCGTGGTACAACAACACCGCCTTCCCATCTGAACTGCGGGTGGCCAATACTGGAGATGTGGAAGCCAACATCACGGTCTACATCGGAGACAATGTGGTGCTGGACACCTTCAGCCTGGGTGTGGGCGAGTCGATTCGCAAAGCCTACCCGGGCACCAACAACGGCCCGCTGCGGGTGATGAGCAGCACCTCGACGGTCTTGCCATCGATCCGGGTCTTGTACAAGGGCATCAGCTATTCAGAGATGTTGGGGCTGCCGAACAGCAAGCTGACCAACGAGTACTGGCTGCCAGCGTATGACAGCGCCACGGTCAACTCGCAGTTGCGCTTTGGCAATGTCGGCGGTGTGGACACGGTAGTGACGGTCTACATTGCAGATGGGCAGGTTTTGGAAACGTTTGCCCTGGATGCAGGAGAAGCGATCCGCAAGAACTATGCAGGTGTGAACAATGGGCCGCTGCACATCGTGAGCAGCGCCAGCGACATCTTGGTGACGAACCGCATCTTGATGACAACAACGGGCTTCGAGAGCTACTATGAGCTGCTGGCCTACCCGGATGCGAGTCTGGCCTCCGAGCTGTGGTTCCCGTGGTACAACAATATGGCCTTCCCATCCCAGTTGAGGATTGCTGTGCCGTAGGTAATCCCACCTTATAAGAAAAGAACTCCTCTGCGGCGCGGGGAGTTCTTTTCATTTTACAAAAAACAACAGATAAAGCCGGTTTTCCTTATCAGTACTTTGTCGCTCGATGTATAGTTTAGATCGTCTGCGAATCTTCGTTGTGAAATTACTTGTTATGATGTAAAATGCAGTAGACAGAATTGAATGTCTGTTGTTGTTCTTTGAAAAACAAACTACATTCCAGAGAATCCTGTCCCCCAAAATTTACTTCGAGTAGTGCCCCAC
>DHVH01000178.1 GCA_002412555.1 Marinilabiliaceae bacterium UBA5213
GAGGCTAAACACGATGAGGAATGGGTTTTCAAAAGAAAGGATGAACCCGCTTCCTCTAAATTTATGATGGGCTATTCCTTACAGTCGAAAAGCCATTTCAGAGAAAACCTAAACAACTATATCCATCATTCAGAGCGTCACAAGGACTTTCAAGTCATCAACAAGCAGTTTACCGACAAGCACAAAGCCCCCTTCGACGAACTCTTTTTTTCCTTTATTGAGGGTGAAGGCGCTCTGGTTTATACCCATTCAGAAAGTCAAAGGGACTATCAACCCTTGCTGGTATTTAGTACTACAGGACAGGTGCAGGCGCTGGAGGTGCTGACCCAAATGATGACGCGCTCGGGACAAAATACCGAGCCCGTTGATTGGTCACGCCTGGACGACCAAACCCGTTTTCCTGTATACAAAACACCTGAGGTTAAAACCCTAAAAGCTTATTGGGGAACACTGTTTCCTGAAGTACCAGCCACCTATTTTGCCTTTTACAGAAACTATTTAGTTTTTGGCAACTCCGTTTCTTCCATCAACCAACTGATGTATGCCAATATTTTAAATAAAACGCTGGCTACCCATCCCTATTTTAATCCCTTTACCGAGAATTTTTCGTACCGGGAGAATTTCTTCCTGTTTGCAGAAATTGCGCATATCATAGGGCTGGCAGACAAGAGCATAAATCGTAAAGTAATAAATCCTACCACTGAGCAGAACAATGCCTTAGCCAACTTTTATGGCATTGGTGTTCAGTTGTCTGCTTCGTCAAACATGGTATATACCTCCATTCATGCCAGTCACACGCCACACCGAGACAAAGAACCCAGAACCATATGGCAAAGTCGTCTGGATTCCACCATTATCACAAAACCGGCACTTGTAGATAATCACAACACCGGAGAAAAAGAAATACTTGTCCAGGATAATAAAAATAATCTCTACCTGATCAACAACATGGGAAGAATCCTATGGAAAAGAGCCTTGGACGGCCCCATACTCAGTGAAATTGTACAGATAGACTATTATAAAAACAACAAATTACAGTACCTGTTTAATACAGCCGAAAAAATCTTTCTCCTGGACAGAAATGGGAATCATGTAGCCAGGTTCCCCTTGAATTTGCCCACCAAAGCCACCAATGGACTTTCGGTTTTCGATTATGATAACGACAAAGAATACCGCATTTTCATTGCCTTGGCAGATAAACAAATCTACCTGTACGATAAAACCGGGAATAGGATTACTGGCTGGTCAATGCCCCAGACGGAAGGAAATGTGCGCACCCCCATCCAACATTTTAATAACCAGGGTAGAGACTATCTGGTGTTTAGCGATGAATACCGAAACTACATTCTCGACCGCCGTGGAGATTCAAGAGTGACGCCTTCCGTTCACTTTATTCGAAATCCCAATTCTCCTTTTTATATACAGGGAAGAAATTCAGATCAGCCGGCTCTGGTGACGACAACTACTTCCGGCGAATTGGCTAAAATAGCTTTGCCCTCAGGCAAAGCGTCTATCAGTCATTTGTTTGATTGTCCACCCAAACATCACTTTTCATTAATCAACGGCCATTCTCCCCAACCAGAATATCTTTACGTTACCGAAAACCGGCTAATTCTGTTTAACCATAACGAAAAAGAGCAAATCAGCTTGCCCTTTGAAAGTGCTATTTATCCTATGGTAGACATCTACCAATTTTCGGCGTCCGACATTAAATTTGGTTTGGTTGAGCAATCCGGGGGAAGAATTCACCTCATCAACAGAGATGGCTCTAGTTACAGTGGTTTTCCATTAAAGGGCATCAGTCGGTTCAGCATCGGATTTTTAAAAACCTCAGCCTATCGCTTTAATCTGATTACCGGTGGAGATTACAATTACCTCTATAACTACCGGGTAGAATAGCTGGTCAACTATTAATCCTATTTTTTGTTGTACTTACAATAACGAAACAAACCTGCCATTTGTGAAATGCCAACATCGGTTATGACTGTTTGCATGAAGTTACTTAGGGCTATTTAAAGATTGAATGACACATGAAAAAAATTAAGTTTGGCATACTGGGCGTATCCAACCATTTTATTAAACGAATAGTACTTCCACTACAAAACGGTAGCAACTGCATGCCTTATGCCATTGCCTCCAGAGAGATTCACAAAGCCGAAAAAGCGGCCATTAATTTTAACATCCCGGTTGTTTCAGAAAGCTATGAAGCACTCATTAACGATCCGGAAATTGATGCCATATACATTCCGCTACCCAACCACCTGCACGCCGACTGGGCCATTAAAGCCATAAAGGCGGGAAAACCTGTTTTGTGCGAAAAACCCCTGGCGCTGAATGTCAGACAAACCAAACAAATTATTGAAGCTGCTGAGCTGAACCAGGTGCCGGTTATGGAAGCCTTTATGTATCTCTTTCACCCCCTTTGGCAACATGTCAGAAATGTTATCAAGACCAAGCAAATTGGCGAAATAGCTTATATTCATTCGGCCTTTTCATACAATAACCCGTCACCCAAAAACATCAGAAATATCAGCGAATACGGTGGTGGAGGTTTAATGGATATAGGCTGCTATGCCATTTCTGTGCCCCGCTTTTTAACCCAAAGTGAACCCAAAAGGGTGGTGTCATTGATGAAAATTGATGATCAGTTTCAGACAGATGTCCATGCTTCTGCCCTGATGGATTTTGGCCATGTACGTGCTTCCTTTCAAATATCTACCCTCTCGGATCCTTTTCAAAAAGTGGACATCGTAGGTACCGCAGGCTCCATTTCGGTTCCTATTCCTTTCAATACCTATGTGGACACGCCATCCACCATCACCATCAATACCGGTCAAGGCAGCAGGGAGGTATCTTTTCCGGTAGCCGATCCTTACGGTTTAATGTTTGAGGCCTTCTCTCACGCTTTGTTAAACCAATTACCCATGCCGGTTAGCATCCATGATGCCCTTAATAACATGCAGGTGATAGATGCCATGCGCCAATCGGCTAAGTCAAATAAATGGGTGGACATCAAATAATCAACGACCATTTTTACTAAATAGTCAAAGAAAACCTGCCATTGCTGGAAAATCTCCTGACTTTGGCAGGTTAATGTAATACCTTCGTCTCTTAAGGTACGAAGTCATGCGGTTTCAGCTGTTAAAATTATTATTTGTTTTGTCATCCTGCCGGCATTCGGATACACTGACTGTTTGTTCGTTTTATACCGGTAATGATTTTGATAAAACCAGTACAGAATTATGGGAGGAAAGACGGGCAACTATTGAGTCGCTTGTTGGCTCCTATAATTTTGATATTGTAGCCATGCAGGAGGTCAACTTTGACCGTTTCATTTCACTCAAAAAGGCATTATCTGATTATGATAATGTCATTGGTGATGGTGAAGGAAGGATGGACGTAGAGGAATTGGCCCCCATTTTTTTTAACTCGGACAATTTTTTAGTGTTGGCAAAATCCCAGTTCTGGCTTTCTGAAACACCAGACCTACCAGGAAGTAAGAGTTGGGGTGCCTTGTACCCGAGAATTACCACCTGGGTAAAACTACAAAGCAAAATAACTGGCCATATATTCTTTGTATTTAACGCCCATTTTTGTCATTTAAATGAAGATGCCCAGCTGAAAAGCTCAGCGCTCTTTTTAAAAAAAATCAATGAAATCGCAGGGGATGCACCGGTTATTGTGGCGGGTAATTTTAACGCTGCCCTCCATTCACCTGTCGAGTTACTTTTAACTTCAAACTGGGACCGGTTTCACTCATTGCAAAACAGTGCCAGACTATCAAAAAAGAAACAACAAGCTACGAAAAACAATAGATCGTCCAAACGCTTTGTTCCCATGCGTCACACAGATCACATTTTGGTCAACAGCTATTTCACTGTGCAAAATTTCCACCCTATACAATCTGAAAGTATTGAAAAGCTTTATACCGGTCACCGACCGGTATATGCCAAAGTAAAATTCATATTTGAGCGGATACCCAGAAACGGAGAGCTACAACCCCTCCCTTGGGAAAATAGAACCATCTATCAGTAATCCAATATTATTTGATAGCCCGAATGTCGCCTGATATTCAGCACCCTGTTCTCATCCAGTAACAAATATTGGCCTTTAATTCCCAAAAGATGGCCTTCGATGACCGGTACTTTGTCCAATGATACCGTTTGTGGATTTTCGGGAAATGCATATACGGGATAAGAAAAAGTGTATACCTGATCGTCAGTACTTTTAAAACGGAGCATTCCGGGGGTTAACAAGCCTAAAGCCTTTTGGCGAAGGTCTGTCCAATCAACCTCCTTGTTAACGTGGTTCATCACCATTTTTTTCCATACCGTTTTATCAGAAAAATGGCGACACAGGTGCTGCTCTACAAGCCCTGCTATATGCCTGTTGGGTGTTTCACAGAGTTTAATGGCCGAAGAAGCCCCCTGATCAACCCAGCGGGTGGGAATTTGCGACTGGCGGGTAACGCCCACCTTAACTTCACCGCTATTGGCCAGATAAACAAAATGGGGCTTTAAGCAGTGGGCCAGGGCGTAATCCATATCCCGGGCAACACCCAGATGGGCTTTACACAAAGCCGGCCGCAAAACGCACTCCTCAGCCTCCGGAGCAGTTTGCATACAATTAAAACAAAAACCCTGAGCAAAAGATTTGCGGGTAACCCTGCCACAGCACACGCAATGTATCGTACCCGAGAACAATATCCTTATCGGCCTCTCAACCAACTCGTTCATATTGATCTCTGTCATGCCTAATAGCAGCCGATAAATGACCTTACGGTCGTCACCCACTTCACTTTTCATTTTCAAAAGGTTACCTTCTGCCTGCATACTCATTTTGTGTTGGCGTCAATCAATTTATACAGCTTATCGTTCCGTCTGATTTTCACCCCTACTGCAATAGAAAACCGTTGTCCCTTTATCACCTCATCAACAGAATTAAGTTCATAGCGTAATTCGGAAACCGTTTGTTCCACAACGCCGGTGGTTGGACCGGTAATGATAATCTCATCACCAACCTTCAAATCATGCGTTTCCATCAAAAACTCGGCGACGCCGATTTTGGGAAAGTAATTGGTCCCTTTACCTAGGTATAGCTTCTTTTTGGTGGCTAAAGAACCGTAATTGGCGCTCCACTCCCCCAGTCGCTGTCCCAGATAATAACCATTCCAAAAACCACGGTTAAACACCCCAGAAAGTGCCTTATCCCATTTGTCAATGGCCGCTTGGTCATACCTTCCCTCCAGGTAAGCTTGCAGCGCTTCATTGTAACTGCTACAAACCGTTTTTACATATTCAGGGCCTCTGGCCCTGCCCTCAATTTTAAAGACCCGTACGCCGGCATCTATCATTTTATTCAAAAAATGAATGGTCTTCAGGTCTTTGGGCGACATGATGTATTGGTTGTCAATAGCCAACTCGTCTCCCGACTCGTTCTCCGTTACCACATAACCTCTGCGACACGGCTGAAGACAGGCACCCCTGTTAGCCGATGCATTCATTTGATGCAGACTCAGGTAGCATTTACCCGAAACGGCCATGCACAATGCCCCGTGTGCAAACATTTCAATACGTATCAGCTCACCTGCCGGACCCCGAACATCGTCCTCCACTATGGCCTCATGAATGGCCTTTACCTGATCCATGTTGAGTTCACGAGCCAAAACAACCACATCTGCAAAATGGCTGTAAAACTTTACCGACTCAATATTTGACACATTTGACTGGGTGGAGATGTGCACTTCCATGCCTTTGCTTCTGGCATACTGTATGGCAGCAATATCGCTGGCAATAATGGCCGAAATCTTACATTCTACCGCCACATCCACCATCCGTCGCATTTCGGCCAGGTCTTCATCGTAAAGCGTAATGTTTAAGGTGAGGTATGACTTTAATCCGTGCTTCGCACAGATTTTAGCGATCAGCTTGAGGTCGTCCGTCGAGAAATTGCTGGAGGACCGGGACCGCATATTTAAATGACCGGCTCCAAAATAAACCGAATCAGCCCCTCCCTGAATAGCAGCCATTAAGGATTCAAACGAACCTGCCGGCGCCATTATTTCAAAATCTTTCCTGATCATTTTTGTTGTTTTTTTCAAAAAGCTCTGCGAAAGCTATCGTTTTAAATGATCTGCCGACACAACTTGCAGCATGGCTCTACCCCTCAAACTATCTAAGGGAGTAATATCCCCCGTAGTCATCACATACCTTTTGGCAGCATTGTCATACACCTGATACGAATTGGGAGTAATGTACCCAAAAGCATCAGGATAGGTAAAAAAGGCGTACGCTTCAATGTCCGGTGATAACAAATCTTTACTAAAGCCAAACATTTCCGAATTCACAGACAATTGATTCAACAGAGTAGTGACCAAATCCGTCTGGCTCCCCATGGTAGTGACCACCGTATCCTGAACAGCTAATGCGCCACCCGTCCACACCATAGGTATGTGGTAACGCTCTATCATTTGCGAAGTAGCTCGTTTTGGCCCGGGGGTGCCGTGATCGGCGATTAGTATAAACAAAGTATTATCCCACAAACCTCTCTCCTTCACCTTTGTAAAGAAATCACCCAGACAACGATCTGTATAATATATTGAATTCAGATAGGGATCATCATTCACCTTTTCCATAGGCACATCAAAAGGCTCGTGACTACTCAGAGTAAAGTAATACTTAAAAAAGGGGTGATCCTTATCATTACTATTAGCCATCTCATCTAACAAACGGTTAAAAGTATATTCATCATGCACGCCCCATTTTTTGCCCCGGGCAGAATAAGGGAAATCATCAATGGTAATCACATTATCAAAGCCGGATAAAGTAACAAAGGAGTTCATGCCTTTGAATCCAATATCGCCCCCGTATATATAACTCTGATCTTGGTAGCCGGCAGCTTTCAGCTTTTGCGGCATAAACGGGAGTGACTGGGATTTATTGGGATATTGAATAATGGAATATCCTGGCAGCACCTGATAGCCAGCAAGAGTAGCCACGAGCCCTTTATCGGACCGGTCACTGGCCGCATAGATTTGAGAGAACAAAATTCCCTCACGGGCTACACCATCCAGATTGGGCGTAACAGCTTCTCCGCCAAGGGCGCCAACCACCTGGGCCGAGAAACTCTCCAATAAAATGACCACCAAATTGGGGCGATCATGCTTTAGTACCCGAATGGTCGAATCCCCTTGTGACGAAAACATTTCATTATAAATGGCCAGCGCCTCCTCATCCTCCATAAACTGGTAGTGGTGCATGCGGGCATCCATGCGCTTAAAACTGTAGAAAAGATTCCACAAGGGATTAATGGCTGCATGGTTGGCATAATTGTGGCTGGAGAAATAAGCCACCCCGGTATTGATGGGTGCTACCCCGAAACTACCCCGGATGGGAATAATCATCAAAGCCCCAACAAACAACACAATAAAAGCAGCCATGGCCGCAGATAACCATGATAGCTTGGTGGATGACTGCAAAGGCAGCATCCAACGTTTGTTTAACCAAGCGGTACCCCAGGAAAGCCCAATCAGTAAAATAAAGAAAATCAGACTTTCGTACCACCTAACAGACGCAAATATAACCCACGGCGTTTTCAAAAAACTAAAACCTTCCGCATCCAGCAGGCGTCCCCAGTAGGCATAAAGGTTTATATTACCCAAAAGCAAAGTCGTAAAGCCGATGATAAAAAACAGCTGAATGCCTTGTAAAACTTTATAAGAAAATTGTCGCCCCAGTCCAACCATTACCGCCTGCACCACACTCAGCAGCAACAGCAAATAGCCCGTCATGGACAAATCCAAGCGAATGCCTACCAAAAATGATTTGGCCATTGCCACTAGAGGCGCATCATCAGCATATTCCCAATTAAACAGGATAAAAAGCAAACGGTAAAAAGCAAAAAACAACAGCCAAAAAACGGCTGTTTTAAGGAGGTATTTGAAAAAACTAATCATAATATAACTTTGGGGCAAAATTAAGAAAACTTATTGGGGTAATGGAATGCCTTTAAGAATTTATAACCCTCTTAGCTCCAAGTTCAAGAATACTACCCAAGTATAAGAGCAAAAAATAAATTAATATCTTTGCATAAATAATAGATTGCATATGCCTACAAAAGCAACTGTCATCATTTCATTCTACAACAATATAAAAGCGCTTAGATTAATTTTATCTGCGCTTAATCAACAAAGCATAACCGATTTTGAAGTTGTAATAGCAGATGATGGTTCAAAAGCGGAAATCACTAAAGAGTTGTTGGCTTTCCTTGAAAAATATAACTATCCCATTAAACATGTATGGCATGAGGATAAAGGTTTTAGAAAAAACAGAATATTAAACAAAGCCATTCTGGCTGCCGAGTCGGAATACATAATTTTTGTAGATGGGGATTGCATTCCGCACAAAAACTTCGTAGAAGATCACCTGTTTTTTAGTCAGCAAAACAGAATTGTTGCAGGTAGAAGAGTTCTGATGTCTGAACGACAATCTGCCAAGGTTAATGAGAAATATATTGAGAAAGGCAAACTGTTTTCTTTCAAATTCATTTTGGCTTTGTTTTTTGACAGTGTAATAAAAAAATCTAGACATGTAGAAAGTGCTCTATACATTCCCATTACTTCCATAAATAAACGCTTTGGTAGTTTTAACCGTGGCGTCAAAGGGTGTAATTTCTCTGTCCACAAGCAAGGATTGCTTGAAATCAATGGATTTGATATGCAATACGAATTACCTTGCGTAGGGGAAGACACTGATATAGAGTACCGGTTAAAACTTTTAGGTTATGAAGTCTTTTTGCCAAAGTTCAGATTAGTACAATACCATTTGTTTCACAAACCATTAAGCAGGGTGAGAATCATGGAAAACAACATTATCTTTTCAGAAACCATTAAAAATAAATTAATTATCGCAAAACAAGGGATTAGCCAACTCTAAAAATCCTACTTTAACAGGAGGGGGAGCCCATCATTTAAATTCAGGGTTAGATTTTATTAGAGTGTACATTTGTAATTTAATTTCCTTTAAAATATAATTCAAATACGATTGATTTGAATTGTGTTTGGCAGATTTTGGATTAATAATAATATGTCGTTTTACTCTGTGGCCTGCCAATCGTATCCACTTTCGTGATTGAAAATCATTTGCAATATCTACTATAGAACCTATGTCAAAAGATTGCACCTCGACATTTGATTCCCACAATCGTTTGTTTATAATTCTTGTTGACATTCCTGCAGCAGGTATAACCAAATCTACATCTTTAATATGTTTTTCAATCAATGGATACCAGGAGTCTATTGTATCATAAGCATTTTTTGCCGGAGTTTTAATATATACATCAACCGGCCCTACAATGGTTTCTATTTTATTTTTTGGAATACTTCCTATAAACATTTTTCTTTTAGGACGTATTACCTCCTCTAAGAAAAGATTAACCTGTTTTGGTTTAAAAACTGACATATAGTGAAGGAATACAGGATTTTCAAAACGTAGATTATCTGTCTTTGGGAACTCGTTGTGTAAAAAAGAGACCATTTCCGGATTATCCGGGAATCTGGCAAATAACCCAACAATCATGCCTTTTTCATTTGGATGATTAACAGCTAGCCCTTTTAAATAATCCGGGTCTTCGATGGAAAATGATTCAATCATTTCTTTTTTTAATGAATCGCTTACGGTTTGATTGGATTGGTCTCTACCCATCATTATATAGATATCCCCATCACCAAACCTGGAATAAAACAGTTTCTTTCTTTGCGACATTAGTTGCAATAATGAATCATAGCTTTCCTGGGTGCTTTTAACTTTAATCATATAAATGCATTTTTCAATAGTTTAGAAAAACCTGGTGGTCACACTAGAATGGTATACTTTCGGATTGAATTATTGGTACACTTTTGGGTTGAAATAAACATCGATGGTAAAGGTTAATAATACGTTGAGCAACAATTTCAACCGTAAAATTTTCTTTTGCGAACAAATATGCATTTTGCGTCATTATTTCTGCCTCTTCCTCATTCTTCAAAAGTTTCAATACCTTTGAAGCAAAACAGGCAGCATCGCCTACATCACATAAAAATCCAGTTTCTCCATCCACAATAAGTTCTTCTGCCCCTCCGTTTTTTGCACTTACAACGGGCCGCTTGTGCACAAAAAAATCTAGTATGGTTGAACCCAATCCCTCTGATTTAGAAGTAAATAAAAGGAGGTCAAGTTGATCAATTATCTGATTCACATTGTTAACAAACCCTGTAAAAGTCACCTTGTGGCTGATGCCAAGTCGGGAGGCATAAGCAGTAAGATCATCATATAAAACACCCTCGCCAATAATCATAAAGTGAACCTGATCCATCTCCTTCAACACCAAACAGGCAGAGTCAAGAAAAGTGATGTGATCCTTTTCGAAAGAAAGGGCGGCAACGTAGGCTACAATTTTATCGTCTGCTTGAATTTCATATTTATCTCTTACATTAATACCATTGTTTACCTCAGGAGTAAAGGGTACGCCGGAGGGTATAACCGTGGTCCGGCTTTCCGGCACCGACTTTTTCACGACCTGTTCAACGGCTTTTGAGATACAAATAATTTCATCTGCATATCGGGGTGAGTACTTCAATAAGGTGATCGGTTTCTGCTTAATGGGAAATAGGACCCTTCTGTGGATGACAGTTTTAATAGCGCTTCTAAAAAGGAACCGGGCCAGAAAGGCGATTGTATGACCACGGGATTCATGGCAATGAACAATTGCGTACTTTTTTCTCAAATGCCAAACTGCAATTAGAAAAGGAACAAATAAAAATAACCCAATAGTAGAATAACTCTTAAACGGCAGATTGTTCTCCCTACAATGAGATTGTAGGGCACTGTTTTTTATACAAATCAGCAACTGATTCACCCCTTTACTTTTCAAACTTGACATCAGCAAAGCCACCTGGCGTTCACCACCTCTCCAACTCCGGGCCAAATTTATGTGGATTACACCTACCATTTCTTAGGTTTCTAATTTAGCACTTTATAGTTTTTGTACTCAAACAACCGATAATTAAAAACCTTTTCAAAGGCAAAAAGGATCCGCTCCTTTAAACTGAACTTGGCCTTAGAAGGATCAATTTCCACATGCCAGTTCAATCTGGAAATCAAAGTCTTCATAATTTGCGGGTGTGACCCTGCAAATTTACGAACGGCATTTATCTGGGTATAGTCAAAATCTTTGGATAATTCGATCTTCTTTTCTAGATGTTCTCCCTCATAATATAAAGAATGAAAATTACTGATTTTCCGTTTAATAACTTCGGGCGACCTAACGTAACCATAATGAAATACCGTGGCATCAATTTTTTTTACGCGTAGTTTCTTGTTATTTTTTCTGAAACCTTGGGCATCCTTGTATGAACGTACGGCTTTATCATTTTTTACAACCCTAATTTCATGGCGATACCAGTTTCTGCTAACACCAACATAATCGAAGGTTCCCCAGAAATGCAGATACTTAAAGAGCAGACCCTCAATTTTTGAGTCATCCTGATAAGTCCTCATAGCTTCTATTATTTTGGGATAATCATTCTCATGAAACACCTCATCAGCTTGAATGTATATACACCAGTCGTATTCGGAGGCGATAGCATCAAAAGCCTTATTTGTCTCTACAGCGAGAACTTTCCCTCCTTGCCTCAAGGAATCATCCCAAACGGTCTCCAGTACTACAATTTTTTCCGGGTCGATAGATCTGACTAAGGCCAAAGTATCGTCCTCAGATTCGCCAACGGCCACAACAAGTTTATCACATAGCGGCAAAATTGATTGAATAGATTCCACTACAGGATAACCAAATTTTATAGCATTTCTAACAATTGTAAATCCGCAAACTTTCATAATCCGTGCTTACTTACTATTTAAACAGTGCCTATAAATACTCATAAAGCTTTTTCCTATGTACTCAGGAGTGAAGCGTTGGGCATATTGATAACCGTTTTGGATCATTTTGGTACGCAAATCATCGTTACTTAAAACCGTTATAATAGCCTGTTTTACTTCATCTATATTGTTTGCATCCACATAGATACTGGATGGTCCTCCCGCCTCTCCAAAACAACCACCTTTTGAGGTAACAACAGGGGTCCTTGAAAAAAGCGCTTCGATTATTGGTATCCCAAATCCCTCGAATAAAGAGGGGTAAATAAATAGTTGAGCCGATTGATATAAAATGGCCAATTCTTCATTGGAAACCCCCTTCAAAAAAAAGACCTTTGAACCCAAATTATTGGTGGCAATGTACTCTTTTACCCTTTGGGTATAGGATGTTTCAGAACCTACAATTACTAGATGTGTTTCCATATCCTGAATGGCTTTCACGCCCACCAAAATATTCTTACGCTCTTCAATTGTTCCAACATTTAGAATAAAATGGTCAGGTAAATTATACTTCTGCAGCACTAGCATTTTTTCCTCAGCAGAAAATATTTGCTTAAATACATCCTGACAGCCTTGATAAATTACCTCAATTTTTTCAGGTTTAATGTCAAAAAACTCAATGATATCATACTTAGTCTGCTCACTTACAGCCACAACAACATCGGCATTCTTGACAGCATATTGAGCCTTGATTTTATGAATATACCGATCAAAAACGGTGTAAAATTGCGGATAACGTAAAAAAATGAGGTCATGAACAGTAACCACCGTTTTAATACCCTTTCTATTTAGTCTGTAAGGGATTTCACCAGATAAACCATGAAAAATTTGAATGTCATCTTTCAACAAATCTGCTGAGATAAAAAACTGGCGCCAAAGATTATAAAAGAATTTGTAAAAACCTGTAGAAGGGAGGACTTCGGTAGTGGTCTCGTTGTCACACTGAAAATCAATCGCATTACGCTTCTTCGGATTGTAAAGAACATATTGGTTATCGGGATGATATTTAGAGAGAATTCGGACCAAGTCACGGCTATAATTACCTAATCCGGTTCGATTATGAAAAATTCTTTTTGCATCAAATCCGATTTTCATAATATCATATATTTAGGAAATCCAAGCCTCTGTTTTAAAATACTTAAGATACCACGTTACAAAATGCCTCAGACCAGTATCAATGGAGCACTGTGGCTTATACCCAAAATCCCTCTGTGCCGCTGAAATATCGGCACAGGTAAAAACGACATCACCTGCCTGCATGGGTAGATAGTCAATGTTCGCCTTTTGACCAATGGCCGTCTCAAGCGCCTGTATAAAATCCATTATTTTAACCGGATGGTTGTTACCGAGATTGTATATTTTGTAATTGGGCAGATGAGCCAATTGCTGGATCAATAGTTGAACGCCCTCCACAATATCGTCGATATAGGTAAAGTCACGCACCATTTCTCCCTTGTTAAAAACAGGGATGGTTTCGCCTTTGAGGATTTTTTTGGTAAACGAAAAATAAGCCATGTCGGGTCGCCCCCAGGGACCGTAGACCGAAAAGAATCGCAAACCAATGGTTTGGATGCCAAACTGTTTGGCATAAGAGTAGGCCAAAAGTTCATTGGCCTTTTTGGTAGCTGCATAAAGCGATTCGGGCTCATCCGTTACAGCGTTTTCAGAAAAGGGACCATCTGAGCGATTGCCATAGACCGAGCTGGAAGAGGCAAACAAAAATTTAGAAACACCATGTTGCCGACAAGCCTCAATAATATTGACAAAACCAATCAGGTTACTCTCGGCATATTTATGCGGGGCATCCAGACTATAGCGTACTCCTGCCTGAGCCGCCAAATGAATCACCATGTCAAATTGATTGGCAGCAAACAGGCCTTCCAAGTCGTTGCGCTGACAAATATTGACTGCCGAAAAACCAAAATTGGGCGAACGTTTCAATAATTCAATACGGTCGTGCTTTATCTGAGTAGAATAATAGCCATTCATGGAATCAATACCAAAAACCTCGATGCCGACTTCCATAAGTCTCTTAGAAAGGTGGAACCCTATAAAACCGGCCACGCCGGTGATAAGCACTTTTTTATATTTAACTTCCGTTTTCAAACTACGCGTTTATTTTTGATTTTAAAAATGCTTCAACCCCATCAATCATTTGCTTTTCTGAAAAGGTTTCGGACATCCTCTTCAAGGCATTCAATCCCATTTCCTTAGCTGCTCTAGGGTCATCGGCTATCTTTTCAATCCCTTCATACAAAGCTCTGGCATCACCGGGTTTAATCAATAAGCCTTCCCTGTCATTTCGAATCAGCTCATTGTTGCCATTCACGGCACTTACTACACAGCATTTCCCCAGTCCCATGGCCTCCATGACTGAGTTAGGCATTCCTTCATAAAAAGAAGGCAATACAAACAAATCGGCCCCTTTCACATAGGGTACCACATCGGCAATAAAACCTAAAAAATGAACATAGCCCGACAAGTGGCTTGCCTTCACTTTTCTTTTCAGCTTCTTCTCAAGCTTCCCTCTTCCCGCCACAAAAAACACCCAGTTCTTGCATTGATCTCTGGCCATCTCAGCAGCCTCAATCAATACTTCATAACCCTTTTGTTTGGCCAATCGCCCCGTACTCACAATCACAAGGGCATCCTCCGAAAGTGCAAAATGGCTTCTAAAATCAAACGCAGTTACGTTTTCCGGAGCAGTGTATCCATTATAAATCACCTTCACAAAGTCCTGCGCAAACCACCCGTAGCCATCATATTCACTCTTAATGGATGCCGAATTGGTAATAACCCCTTGGATCCATTTTGTAAAAATGAATTTATATTTCCATTTCTTGCGAATGAGTTGTAGACCGTGTCGGGCAATTACCGAAACGCCGCCCAATAACCGGGCAGCCACGGCTGCTATCTTGGTGTCCTTATTTTGTCCACAAACGACTATCTCTATTCGCTCTTGCTTAAGTACACTCAACAACCGGAAAAATCCGGGGACATCAAAATCGGTTTTAAAAGACAGCGGGGCTACTGACAAACCTTTGGCCATAGCATTTTGGCAAATAACAGAACGAGGAGCACAACCAATGACCACTTCATGACCTTTGGCTTGAAGACCAGCTGCCGTCATAAGCATCCACTTTTCGCCACCACCCCATTTTTTTGAGCCAATCGAATTAAGAAAAAGTATCCGCATCTGCCATAAATTACCGACCATTCTTCGGCCTTATAAATATCAAGTACCCAATACTATCTGTGGATAATAGTGGTGATTTTTTGTATAACCATTTCAGGTGTTATCCTTTGCATGCAGGCAAAATCGCCCCGGTGACAGGGTTTGTTGCCAAAAACCGAACATGGACGACAGGCCAAATCTATTTGAACAGCTGAAGCTGGATCCTGCCCCCAGCCATAAAAACCAGCAAAGGGGTGGGTGGCACCCCAAATACTAACAACGGGGGTTTCGACCAAACTCGCCAGATGCATATTGGCCGAATCCATGGTAACCATTACATCGAGCTGCCCCATCAGGCGCAACTCCTCATCCATACTGTATTGACCTGCAAGATTGTGCACCTGGCTTTTACCGTTGGCCCACAAAGCCAACTGCTCCTGCTCAAATCCTCTGCCTCCAAATAAATATACCTGGAAGCCCTTATTCACCAATTCATCGACTAAAACCCGGGCCTTTTCTTCCGGCCACATTTTCCATGCGTGTTTGGCGAAGGGCGCCAAACCCACTTTTAGGCCTTCCGCATTCAGGGCTTCAACGCTTTGATGGCCATCGGCAACACCAAATAACCGACGTCCGGGGAAAGATTCTAAATTGAATTTTAATCCGGCCTTGACAAATACCTGATGGTAATTATCGAAAGAAGTTGCGAGCTGCTTAAAAACTTTATTGCTTTTGCGGGTGAGCGCTTTTTTGTTGGCTCTTCCTTTATCTATAGAATAAGAAGGAACTCCAGATAATCTGAAAAGCGCTTTAAGCACCTGGGTTCTTAAAACACCGTGTAAATCAGCAATAAAATCAAACGGCCCTTCCTTTTTTAAATCCAGAAACAATCTCAACAGTCCGCCAAAACCTTTGTAACGCTCATTAAAATCTATGCCAACAAAGCGGACATGATGAAGTGGTTCAAAGAGTTTTCCAACAAAAGGACGTGAAACAAACACAATTTCACAATCCGGATACTGTTTTGATAGCGACCATAAAACAGGAATGGTCATGGCTACATCACCAAGGGCACTAAACCTAAAAACCAATATGCGCTTAATACTGCTCACTTTCCGGTTTTATATAAAACAGGGTTCAAAGCCGGATCATTGTACATCTTCATTTGCTTGTACAACTTCATATATTTGCGACCCGCTTCAATATCGCCCAGTAACTCATCAATGGCACCACTCAAATCAACCCTTTGGGTGAGTAAAACATCCAGTTTGGCCTGACAGGCCGCTTTGTGCTCGGCCGAAGCATTCGAGCGCAACGTTTCCTGTTTCATATGATACACCTTCAAAGCCAAAATCGAAAGACGGTCCACAGCCCAGGCAGGTGTTTCAGTATTTAAACCGGCACCACTTTGTGGTGCTACATCCTCATATTGGCTCATGAAATACCCATCAATAAACTCAACCAGATCCGTTCTGTCCTGATTGGAATGGTCTATCCGACGTTTGATTTTTAGCGCCTCAATAGGATCAATCTCCGGATTACGGATAATATCTTCAAGGTGCCATTGAACGGCATCTATCCAGTTTTTTGAGAACAACAAAAATTCTATGGTTCCTTCCTTATAAGGATTCACAGGCGTGGCATCAACATTATCAAATGCGTGATAATGTTCGGTGGTTGCATCAAAAATGGTGTTACAAAGTTGACTAAAACTCATAGCATCTGTATTTAAAAGTTGTGTGGCAAACAAAGGTACCAAATTTAATTAAACAAATATGCCCTTGCAACTGCTGTTGCAGTCGCAAGGACATAAAAAGACAATTCCTTTTTTTATAATCTACAAATCTCCAGGATTAACGGCCGCTTTGGACGGATGATCCATGAGAACTGTCATGTGATTGTCCTTACATTCGACCACACCCTTACGGCACTGAAAAAAACGCTCAACCCCATCCTTACTAATGACCCGGATACGACCTTCTATCAAAGTAGAAATAATGGGGGCATGGTCACGCAACACCGTAAAACGCCCGGAAGTGCCGGGCACTTCCACCATACCCACGGGTCCTTCGAAAAGAATCTCCTCGGGTGTAACCACTTCAAGGTATAAGTCCATCATTTTCTGCGTGCCTCCTTCAAAAGTTTCTCCCCTTTTTCCATGGCTTCTTCAATGGTACCTACCAGATTAAAGGCCGATTCGGGATATTTGTCCATCTCTCCATCTAAAATCATGTTAAATCCTTTAATGGTATCCTCAATAGAAACCCGTGCGCCTTTCAGACCGGTAAATTGCTCCGCCACAAAAAACGGTTGGGATAAAAATCTTTGCACCCTTCGGGCTCTGTGCACCACCACTTTGTCCTCTTCCGACAACTCTTCCATCCCCAAAATGGCAATAATATCCTGCAATTCTTTATAACGTTGGAGGATCTCCTTGACATTTTGCGCCGTTCTGTAATGTTCTTCACCAACAATATCCGGGGTCAATATTCTAGAAGTAGAATCCAAGGGATCCACTGCCGGATATATACCTAACTCTGCAATTTTTCTGCTCAAAACGGTGGTGGCATCCAGGTGTGTGAAAGTGGTGGCCGGTGCCGGGTCGGTCAAGTCATCAGCAGGCACATAAACCGCCTGGACTGAGGTAATGGAGCCATGACGCGTAGAAGTGATCCGTTCTTGCAAAGCACCCATTTCAGAAGACAAAGTGGGTTGGTAGCCTACAGCCGATGGCATGCGGCCTAACAAAGCCGACACTTCAGAACCCGCTTGCGTAAAACGAAAAATATTATCTATAAAAAGCAAAACATCCCGGCCCTTATCGCTGCCGTCTCCATCGCGAAATCCTTCGGCAATGGTCAATGCCGACAACGCCACTCTTAACCTTGCGCCGGGGGGCTCGTTCATCTGACCAAAGACCATACTCACCTGACTATCCTTTAAAGCATTTCGGTCAACCTTGCTCAAATCCCAATTACCGGCTTCCATGCTCTTTTTAAATTCTTCGCCATAATTAACAATGCCTGACTCAATCATTTCCCTAAGTAAGTCATTGCCTTCCCGGGTGCGCTCTCCAACTCCGCCAAAGACAGACAGACCTGAGTAACCTTTAGCAATGTTGTTAATCAGCTCCTGTATCAACACCGTTTTTCCCACACCGGCACCGCCAAACAAGCCAATCTTGCCTCCTTTTGAATAGGGCTCAATCAAATCAATCACCTTGATGCCTGTAAACAATATTTCGGTTTCGGTAGAAAGATCCTCGTAAGCAGGCGCTTCTTTATGAATGGGCGCATACTGGTCTGTTTTTACTTCGTCAAGCCCATCTATGGCACGACCCACCACACTCAACAGGCGACCTTTAACGGCTTCGCCCAAAGGCATGGTAATTGGATTGCCACGTGAAACAACGGTCATGCCTCTTTGCAGTCCATCCGTTGAGTCCATCGCAATGCAGCGTATGGCATGCTCGCCTATGTGCTGTTGACACTCAATAACAACCTTGTTATCATCTGAAGCCAGAATCTCCAGTGCATCATCTATTTTCGGAAGTTCAACGGATTGTATGTCAAATTCGACATCGACAACCGGACCTATTACCTGGATGACCTTTCCTGTTAATTGTGCCATGCTAAAATTTAAAAATAGTTATACAGAAAATACATGACTAAGATAAGCTGTAGGCTGTTAACCATATGGAATACAGCGCTTTATTGTTGATGCACCACTTATAATAGATAAAAGTTACTTAAAATAATCAGATCGTGTGAGATTATTTGCTAAAAATCGGTATTGTACCTCCCTTGTTGCGAAAAAGCAAAAACTTATTATCTGGACCGATCCATTAATTGCTGGGCAAAGGTCCTTAACTCTTCCTGAATGGCTGAGGGCCCACCCGCTTTTTTTAAGTGCAAGAGCGAGTTCTCATAATACGCATTCATTCGCTTTTTAGCATTAATAGAAACGTTGGCATCCTCATAAAGGTTACGAACAGCAGTAATTTTTTCCTCTCGATCAAAATCCTTTTTATTCAACCACAATTGCAGTTCCTTTTTTCCGGCCGGAGAAAGGTTATTCAAAGCATTAATTAAAAGAAAGGTTTTTTTGTTGGTGACAATATCGCCCCCTATATTTTTTCCAAAGGTCGCGGCATCCCCAAAAACATCCAGCCAATCATCCTGCAATTGAAATGAGATGCCGGCATCAATTCCAAAGAGATATAAGTGCTTGGCTGCTTCAGGGCTGGCGCCCCCTATTATGGCACCGGTTTTTAAGCTGGCACCCAACAATACAGCCGTCTTCAAGCGTATCATTTCTATATAATCCGATTCTTTAATGTCGTTTCGCGACTCGAACAACATATCGTATTGCTGACCTTCACAAACTTCCAAACCAGTTTGGCTAAACAATTCCAATACCGGTACAAGGGCGGTTTGGGGTGAGCGACTAATCAGCTGGTAGGCCAAAATCATCATGGCATCACCCGAAAGAATGGCGGTATTATCATTCCATTTTTTATGAACAGTAGGCTGGTTGCGTCGCATTTCAGAACCATCCATTATATCGTCGTGCAAAAGGGTGAAATTGTGAAACACCTCCAAACCTAAAGCCGGATACAAGCTTAAGGGCACCTTTTCACCATCGTACAAACTACAGCCCAGCATACAAAGTGCCGGCCTTATCCGCTTCCCTCCCAACGATAAAACATAGGCAACCTTTTTAATTCACAGGAGGAGATANNCATTCCATTTCAATTTGCTCGTGATAGGTTTCTAATAGCTTCATAGTAAAAGGGCTATTTTGTAAAAACAATTATAAGGTTTTGTTTTCAAATTTATCGACATTACTTTCCAAATCATCCGTGTCTGTATCCTCATTCTCGTTGTAAATGCCCAAATAGGGTTCTTTAAAGGACGGATTTGTAATGACCTTTTCGAGGGTCATCAGAAGTGAAGGTAGCAAAATAAGATTGGCAAACAAGGCAACGAACAGCGTAAATGCTACCAATAATCCAAGTGCCACCGTACCACCAAACTCAGACATACTGAAAACACCAAAACCAAAAAATAGAATGATGGAAGTATAAACCATACTCAGACCGGTCTCCTTGGTCGCCAGAATAACAGCAGCCCTTATGTTCCAATTGGTTTCCCTCAATTCTTGTCGGTATTTGGCTAAAAAATGAATGGTATCATCTACAGAAATACCAAAAGCGATACTGAAAACCAATATTGTGGAAGGCTTGATGGGTATATTAAAATAACCCATAAGTGCGGCTGTAGTAATTAATGGCAGAATGTTGGGTACCAGCGAAACGATGACCATTCTTTTGGAGCTAAACATCCAGGCCATAAAAGAGGCAATTAAAACAATGGCCAGAGATAGACTGATTAATAAATTTCTTATCAGGTAATTGGTTCCTTTAAAAAAGACAATGCTGGCGCCAGTCAAAATGGTGTCATATTTTTCTGCCGGAAAAATGGCTTCAATCATCCCCTTAACTTTCACTTCCAACTCCCCCATTCGGGTCGTTCCTATATCGGCCATGCGCAGACTTATGCGCGCTTGTTGACGGGTAGAATCCATAAAAGTATCCACCAAACCCATACTACCCTGATCATCATCCTGCAGATAAGAAAGAATGAAATTACGCTCACGGGCATTGGGAATATCATAAAAATTCGGATGCCCGTTATAATAAGCCTGTTTGGAAAACTTGACGATCTCCAGAAAGGATAAGGGTTTAGACAATTCCGGAATCGAATCTAAACGCTTTTGCAGCAAATCCATTTTTTGCATATTGCCGGTTTGCATTACCCCTCGCGCTTGCCTGGTGTCCACAACAATTTCGAGCGGCATTAATCCACTAAAGTGTTCTTCAAAAAATTTAAGGTCATCGTACAGGGCATGCTCATGTGGTACATCATCCAGCATGTATCCCGTTGTATGCATGCGTGAGATGCCATAGCCCCCGGCCATCAGCAACAATGTAGCAAGGATATACACGCGTTTTCGGTGGTAAAGAGATACACGCAACAGCTGGTCAACAAAACCAGTCATCCATTTCCGGTCGAGGTGCTTTACGTGCCTTTCTTTGGGATCCCCAAGAAAACTAAATAGAATGGGAATCAATAATAAAGACAATACAAAAACAACCATAATATTAATGGCCGCCACGATGCCAAACTCTACCAAGAGGCGGCTGCTGGTGAAAACAAAGGTGGCAAAACCACTGGCAGTGGTCAGATTGGTTAGAAATGTGGCATTGCCAATTTTCCGGATCATGCGCTGAAGTGATTTGACACGGTTCCCATGTTTTCGAAACTCTTGATGATATTTATTCAACATAAATACCGCATTGGGAATGCCTATCACAATAATCAAAGGCGGGATCATACCTGTCAATATGGTCACTTTAAATCCAAGCAGGGCCTGACTACCTAAAGCCCAAATAACGGCCATGCCGACAATAAGCATGGAAAACAGAACCACTTTAAAAGAACGAAAGAATAGAAAAATAACCAGCGCAGTAATTCCCAATGTTAAAAAAATGAACATATTCAGTTCCCGTTTGATCATTTCAGCCGTCTCTACCCGTATAAATGGGAGGCCTGAATAACGCAATTGCGTTCCGTTACCCATTTCATAACGTGTGCCAGCAGCTTTAATGTCATCAATTAACTGCACTCTTTCGGCGCTTTGAAGTATTTCAGGAACCAGAAAGACCGCCATCATATATGCTTTGGTGTCCTTATTGTAGAGGAGCCCTTCATAAATAGGCAGACTTTCAAAAACCAGGGTCATTGAATCCAATGAGGACTGGGCACTGGCATCATGAAATATTTTTTGAAGTTCAAATTTACGCAAGTCTGCATTTCGATGCAGATTATAGGCATCCAATGCCGAAAAAACCTCACTCACACCATGGATAGCTGCCAGGTCCTGCTTTAACTGCATCCATCGATCCACGTGCTCAATATGAAAAAAGTGCGGATCCTGTACGCCAATAACGACCATTTCACCTTCATTCCCATACACTTCTGTAAAATACGCGTTCTCCAAAAAAACAGGATCATCCTCTGGTAGCAATGGTGCATACTGATAAGACATCTCAATGCGTTGTGACTGAAATCCCATGAAAACAGTAATAACAGCTAGGATTAACAAGATTGGAATCCGGTTTTTCAAAATAGTTCTGGCAACACTAACCCACATAAAAACTTAAATAACAAGATGACAAATAAAAATGATGCGAATTTACAGAAAAATTCAGCCATAATAAAGTTTGATAAATTGAAAACCAGCGTGCGGAATAGGATAGCTAGCGGCAAAAACGGAAAATCTATAGTCTATATGAAACCGGAAAAAGAGCATATTTAACCTTTACTATAACCTTATTGCTCGATTGACAGTATAAAAGACACCGAATAAAACGGATTCTGATAAAAACCCTGACTCTTAACAGACTAGCAAAACATTACAACTTTTACAAAATAACAAAAACAGACAAAATAAATAACTTTGGGAATTTACGAATTAGGTCTTTATATATAAAAAATTACTAAAAAAGAAACCTAATATTAAACATTCCGTAACATCCCTACAGGTAAATCATAAAATGGACGGACAAATATGAAAAAGATTTATTTTTTACTATTGCTACTAACAATTCCCATGTTTAATATAGTAGCACAAGAAGCGAAATTCAAGGCAGTATTTACCCTGAATTTCATTCGATACATTGGCTGGCCAGACCAGTCATTACAGGGAGACTTTGTCATCGCTGTGGTACGAAACAAGGAAGTGGCCGATTGGATTCGGGACCAGTCTGCCGGCAAAAAATTCGGCTTTCAGGACATTATTGTGAAAGAGTACCGAAGCATTGAAGAAGTCGAAAATTCACAAGTAATTTTTGTTTCTTCCTCAGTGAACATCCGCAGTAGCTCGGATGCCCTTATTGAAAAAGCACGCGGCAACAAGAGTCTCATAGTCTCTGAATCAGAGGGCGCAACAGGCCATGGAGCAGCCATCAACTTTGTGGTTAGAGACGGGGTGCTCAAATTTGAACTGCATAAGGGCAACGCTGCATGGATGGGATTACAGTTTAGTTCTCGTTTAGAGGGCATGGCCGCTGCCATCAACTTATAGTTTTTAAATCACCACCAATTACCTGTTAACTGACAACGCGCTTTGATCAGTAACAGGTTTAATTGTGATAAAGCAAAAAGATGTTAATTATACCCTTACCTTTGCAGCCTATAAAAAGCTTAGGAAAGAAGATTACAAAAGACCCACTAACAACTGATTCACAATTATTAACAGATGAAACGAGCCATGAGTAAGCTTTCTACACACAGGGGAATGATTATTTAAGGCAAGTTCCATGTGGCAAAAACAAACAAATTATAAACACATGAAACTGAACATCGGCAAAAATTTTCTGATTCGACAAAAGCTAATTTATGGATTTGGCTTGATTCTTATTGCTGTGCTGCTCAACAGCATTCTTACATTAACAACCCTCATCCGAAGTACCAACCTCAACAATAAGGTTACCAATACATACGGACCAACGGTTCAAAACCTTGCAGATTTAGACAACCTCATTACGCAAAGTAAGATGTTGATCAGAAACTGGGTTTTTGTGGACAAACAACCGGGCACGCCCGACAAGGTACGCTTAGCTGATTTACACAGCAAAGACTGGCCAGCATTGAAAGCCAATCTGGAGCCATTAACTGACCGTTGGGATAACCAGCAGGACGACGAATTGCTTCAGGGAATCTTTCATGAAATGGACTCTCTCTTTGGCATGCACCGCTATATAATGGAGAGTTTAAACTCATTTGATGCCTACGAAGACATTATGGTGTTTTTTGAGGCCGAAGATATGGTAATGGAAGGCCGTGGAATTATGCAATTGTCTGACAATATTGCCGAACAGGTAAAAGTATTGTCCGACAAATACGCCCGAGAAAATGATGAAGCCTTGAACGATATGAGAAGTTCCTTCACCACCCTTTCATGGGTGGTTATATTGATGGGTATCATTCTCATTATAGCCTCTTTGGCCATTGCATGGCTACTTTACTCATCCATTGTTGTACCATTGACCAAAGGTGTTGAATTTGCCAAGGCCATTGGCGCCGGAAACTTAACGGCAGAAGTGGAGATCAGCCAAAACGATGAAATTGGCATTCTGGCTACCGAGCTAAGCACCATGGCCCTGAACCTCAAGAAAACCGTTCAGGCAATTAAGGACAATGCCAACAACCTGGTGTATTCAAGTGACACTTTAAAGACCAGCTCCATGCAGCTGTCTCGCGGATCTGCCGATCAGGCCGCTTCAGCCGAGGAAGTCTCTACTTCCATTGAAGAGATGGTAGCCAACATTGACCAGAACACCGACAATGCCATCCAGACCGAAAAAATAACTGTAGAAACAGCCAAGGATGTCAACATCGCCAACACCCTCAGTTCTGAGGCTGCCATGGCCATGCGTGCCATTTCAGAGAAAATCTCCATGATCAGTGATATTTCGTTCCAGACCAATATTTTGGCCTTGAATGCTGCTGTTGAAGCAGCCAGGGCAGGCGAGCACGGTCGTGGTTTCTCGGTGGTAGCCGCTGAGGTACGAAAACTGGCCGAACGAAGTAAAGTTGCCGCTGATGAAATTTTCACCCTGGTAACAAAAGGTTTAAAGGTCTCACAAGAAGCTGGAGAAAAGGCAAGAATGCTTGTGCCGGATATTGAAAAGACCACTTTACTCATTAAAGAAATTGCTGCTGCCAGTATGGAGCAAAAAACCGGAGCTGACCAGATTAACCTGGCCATGCAGCAGCTCAATATGATTACCCAGGAGAATGCCTCCAGTTCTGATGAATTAACGCAAAGTTCGGACCAGCTTTCGGTTCTGGCTCAAAACCTTCAGGAAGCCGTCAGCTATTTCAACATTGGCATAGAGGAAAGCCAGGCTAAAGCTAAAGAGCTTTATAACGATAAGAAAAGCAGTCCGGGACAAAGATCAAAATCCGATAAAAGAGAAATGCCTCAATCATCGACGCCCAAAAAAGACATGAAGCAGGATTTGTCAAGTTTGGGAAAAGAATTTGATCTGGATAACTACGAAAAGTTTTAAAGCATTTGATATGACAGAGAATTTCAATATCGATTATAAGAAAAACAATGGCGAACTTGCCATTGTTTTTAGTGGCCAGCTTACCATCAGTTCCATAAAAAAGATGACCGAAAGCCTTAAAGCCAATATTGATAATCCGAAGAAGGTAGCGATCAGCACTAAAGATGTTGAAAATCTGGATTTAACCTTTATTCAACTGATCCAATCCGTTAAAAACAGTGGGAAAAAAAATGGTTACGAAGTTTCTGTATCCATGAAATTACCTGATGACCTTAGCTCCCTATTGGTGAATGCCGGTTTTGGAAGTCTTCTTCAACTAAAGGAATCATTGGTATAATTGGCCATCCAATTATAAGCTTTTAAGCAAAATACAGCAACTAAATCACATAATAAAAGCAAAAAATTTAAATACAAAATACTTATTACTATGGCAAAAACGGTTCTTATCGTAGACGATTCCGAAAGTATCCGGGAAGTAGTCAACTTTACCCTCCAAAATGAAGGCTATGAGGTGCTTGTAGGCGTTGATGGAGAAGATGCATTGAAGTTTCTGGATGGGCGTCACATCGACGTTATCATCACAGACTTGCACATGCCCAACCTGGATGGTTTGGGTTTAATTAGAAAAGTTAGAGATATGGAAACCTATAAGCATATCCCAATTTTGTTTCTCACCACCGAATCACAGGCAGCCAAAAAAATGGAAGCCAAAGAAGCCGGTGCAACAGGTTGGATCATTAAGCCTTTTGTTCCTGCCAAATTACTTTCTGCCATTTCCAGAGTTATCAGGTAACAAAAAACCCAAAACCCATGTTAGCTGAAATTAAAAAACAGTTTTATAACGATACGCTCAAAGAATTGGAGGGCATTAACGGACTTCTGTCTGAAAAGCCAGTTCCCATCGATGAGCATGCAGTTATTGCTGAAAAAATTTTCACCATCACGCATCAAATTAGCGGAACCGGACCCATGCTCGGTTTTGATAGTACCTCGGTGCTTTCCAGAAAGCTGGAAAAGACCTTTTACCATGTGCGGTCTGGTGAAAAGGAAATTACCCCGCAATTGCTCTGGCAGACCAAAAGAGCCATTGAATCCATTATCAAAACAATTGGCGAAGAAAACGGCCGTCAGTAATTTAAATACTTACTGAGGTCCTGATTATTGCGGATAAAATCATTATAAATGCCTAATTGCATGCTTTCTTATGATAGATAAGTTTAGAGCTAAATTTGTAGAAGAATCAATGGATAATCTCCATGATCTGGAAGAAGCTTTGTTTCTTTTAGAAAAGGATATGGAGAACAAAGAACTCATTGAAAGAATTTTCAGGGCTATGCACTCCCTGAAGGGTGGCGGAGCAATGTTTGGCTTTAACCATCTCAGTGATTTTACCCACCACCTCGAAACCATCTTTGATTGGGTTAGAAACAATAAACTAAAGGTTTCAACAGATCTTATCACCTTAACTTTCTCGGCCATTGACCAGATTAATTTTCTGCTCAAATCCGGAGACCTTACAAAAGAGGAAGACCTCAGCAATCAAAAAGCCTTTATTCACAGAATTCAGTCTTTCTTGAACGTTTCCAATGCTGCTGTAGCTGCTGCGCCCTTAACAAGCCCGGCTGACCTGCCAGCAGAAGCTTCTGATGAAAACACCTACCTCATCAGTTTTATTCCACAAAAAGAATTGTTGCAAAATGGAACAAATCCGCTTTATCTGCTCGACGATATACATGCCCTCGGTAAAGCCACTAGTATTGCCTATACGCACAAAGTACCGTCTTTAGAATTATTAGATCCTTCTTCGAACTACTGTATTTGGCAGATTATTGTCAGTACTGCAGAGTCACTTAACGAAATTAAAGATGTTTTCATTTTTGTTGAGGATGAATGTGAATTACACATCGATTTGATTGCAGGAAGCGCCATAGTAGATCAACCCGATGTTAAAACACTTATCAACAAAGCTCTTACCAGCAACATCTTATTGACTACTGAAGACTTTAAAAAGGAGCAGTGGTTGCAAGCAGGCCAAACCACCGTTCATGAAGAAAAAAAGAAGGTTGCCATAAAAGAACACAAAATAGCCAGTATGAGAGTTTCCTCTCATAAAATTGACGAGCTGGTTACGCTGGTTAGTGAACTGGTTACCATTCAGGCACAATTGAGCCTTTATGCCGAAAACAATGAGGACCCAACCATTGTCGCCCTCACCGAAAACATCCAAAAGTTATCACGCCAACTGCGAGAAAATGCCTTTGATATAAGCCTGATTCCGCTTCAGAGCGAACTCATGCGTTTTCAGCGGCTGGTGAGAGACTTGTCAAAAGATCAAAACAAAGACATCGACTTCATCATTGAAGGCGGGGACCTGGAACTCGATAAGAACATTATTGAAAACTTAACCGACCCGCTGTTGCATATACTGCGTAATTCAATTGACCACGGAATTGAGTTACCCAACGAGCGGATTGCTGCCGGAAAAGCACCTAAAGGAACCATCCTTTTCAAAGCTTTTCATTCAGGTGCCAACGTCATCATTGAAATATCGGATGACGGAAAAGGTATAGATCCGGAAGTCATTCAACAAAAGGCCATCCAAAAAGGACTAATTGAAGCCGATGCCCAACTCGACAAAAAAGAAATTCTTGATTTGTTGTTTGTGAGTGGTTTCAGCACCCGTGATGTCGTTTCCGACGTTTCGGGCAGGGGAGTGGGAATGGACGTGGTACGCAGAAAAATTGCCAATATCAGAGGCGAGGTATCCATCGAGTCAGAAAAAGGCAAAGGAACGCTCATTACCATCAGACTTCCCTTAACCCTATCCATTATTGATGGCTTACTGGTAGCTGTTGGCAGCAATCAGTATGTTATTCCGATTTCCGCTATTGATAAAATATATGCACTGGATCCGGCACAAATAAAGCAGACCTTTAACAGTGTAGTAGTGATCAATGCAGAACAGTATCCCTACATAGATCTGCGCAAAGTATTTAATGAAGTTGAAAAAGAAAGTGATGAGGTAGTTCAAATGATCATGGTAAAAGCAGAAGACAAAATTACCGGTGTCATTGTTGACAACGTCATTGGAGAATACCAGACGGTGGTAAAGCCTTTGGGTAAATACCTGAAAAAGCAAGAAATCATCTCAGGAGCATCGATAATGGGCGATGGCACCATAGCGATGGTCATTGACACCTCCCGTCTGTTGCATAACAGAAAACACAAGCGGTAGGCTATAACATTAGAAGAAGCAATTATATGGAAGCGCACGATATAACATTACTATCATTTCAAATACAGGAGGACACCTTTGCGGTGGATGCCCTTCAGGTAGATCACATACTTGAGGTGCCGACATTAATCACAGAGGTACCCAACACCCCAGGCTTTATGAAAGGCGTTATTAACCTGCATGGAAATATTATTCCGGTGGTGGATATGCGCATCATCCTTGATAAAGAGAATATTACCAATGGGGCGGATACTTCCATTATCGTCCTCAACCCGTCTGAGCAACAAGATGCTCGCCTGGGTGTTTTAGTGGACATGGTCAAGGAAGTCATCGAAACCAAACGTGAATATTTAAAGGAGACTGTGCTGGAAGGAAAAAAAGGCATGATTGACGCGTTTGAAGGCACTCTGGTTTTGAATGATGAGTTTATTCATGTGATAGATATTAAATATTTAACGGAAGTTGTTGTCAAATAAACAGGATAATAAGGTCAAGTATGTCTGTAACAGTTAATTCATATCTCACTTTTAAGGTAGGCCAGGAAACCTTTGGCGTAAACGTGTCTAAGGTGATGGAGATCAGAGAGTATCAAAAGCCTCAGTCGCTTCCTCAGTCGCTCCCCTTTGTGGCCGGAGTAATTGCCTACAACGAGGAGGTTATTCCCTTAATTGACACAGGGCTCAAATTTGGGATGGATGCCCTTACTATCAATGCAGCTACCTGCATTGTTGTTTTACAGCTGGTAAATGATGTATTAGGAAAGACTTACCGAGTAGCTATATTGGTAGATACAGTGTCGGATGTGTTGGAATCCGATGATACCTCCATGAAGCCCATCACAGATGATTACCGCCCGGAATATATTTTTTCGACCTATAAGCAGGACGACCAATTTATTTATATTTTGAATGCCGACATGGTATTCAATCAGAAGGAAATCATTGCCCTTTTAGATAGTATCAAACAACTTAAATAATGTGTTCTAGCATCTGAATGGATAATGTCAACAAAAATATCAACCCGGGCAGCGGTCTGGAATGCTTTAAGGCAGAATTGACCGAAAAGGACTTTGAGGTCTTTAGTAAGTTTATCTATGCCGAATATGGGATTAAGATGCCACCCATTAAAAGAATCATGCTTCAGGGCCGTTTACTCAAGCGCATTCGTGAGCTGGGAATGAATTCGTACTCAGAATACAAAGAGTACTTTTTTAGCAAAGAAGGGCAGGAAAAGGAACTTCTGCACTTTTTGAACGTAGTGACAACAAACAAAACCGATTTTTTTAGGGAACCGGTTCATTTTATTTTTTTAAATGAGCAAGTATTGCCTCAACATATTGAGAACAATAACAATCAGGTATTAAAAGTATGGAGCGCCGGTTGTTCAAGTGGCGAAGAGCCATACACCATTTCAGTAGTGCTGAATGAGTTTATGCGCTTTCATCCCTTGTTTAAGTTTAGTATTTTGGGAACCGATATTTCAACCCAAATGTTGGAGAAAGCCGCCAAAGGCGTCTATCAGGCCAATAAGATTGAAGCCATTCCCTTGGAATTAAAAAAACGATATTTCCTTAAAAGTAAGGATATTCAAAACCAAACCGTCAGGGTTCACCCCCAGCTTCAGAAAAGTCTGACGCTCAATTATCTCAACCTGATGGATACTGTTTATGGTATTAAGGAGTTATTCGATGTCATTTATTGCCGCAACGTGCTCATCTATTTTGACCGTGCCACGCAGGAAAAAGTCATTAATAAACTTTGCCAGCACCTAAAAAAAGGAGGATACTTTTTTATTGGGCATTCAGAGTCCCTGTCGGGAATGGATGTGCCACTAAAACATATCAAACCAACTATTTTTTTAAAAGAATAAATAAAATACAGAAGCTATCAATAATAACTGAATTATGACAAATCTTTCGGACAAACAATTACTAAAGGAGCTTAGAGACCGGCTTCAGGAGCGTACCAAATATGAACACGAGATAAAAGTACTCTCTCAGGAACTTCAGCTGATTACCACACGGTATAAAGAATCTGAAGCGCTCAAGAGCCACTTTATTTCCAATATATCCAATGAAATTGTAAACCCCTTTACCTCCATTCTGGGATTGTCCAAATCCATTCTCGCTGTTGAGAAAAACGACTGGAAAAAAGTGGTTTCAATGGTAGCGCTTATCCATAGCGAGGCTTTCAATCTGGATTTCCAGCTTAAAAACATTTTTGTAGCTGCCAAAATTGAAGCTGGTGAGGTAACCCCAAACATTGCCAAAGTCAATGTAAGGAACATCATTCAAACCATGATTGAATCCTTTGGTCTGGTGGCCCGCAAAATGGGTATCGAAATTGAATTCAATTTTGATATCGCCTACGGTTTTGGAAAAAATTTCTATTTCAAGACCGACAGCGAAAAACTTAAGCTCATCATGAGCAACATGCTCAACAATGCTTTAAAATATAGCTATAAAGACAGTAAGGTAATCATCACCGTGACGGCTGATGAGGAATTCCTTACCATCTCAGTTCAGGATTTTGGAACAGGTATTTCCGAGAAAAATCAAAAAATCATCTTTGAACGCTTCAAGCGTCTCGATTCAGGCATCAACTCCATTAATCGTGGTCACGGTTTAGGTTTATCGATTACCAAGGCCTTATTAGATGTAATGGGCGGTTCTATTGAAATAGACAGCAAAAAAGGCGAAGGTTCAACTTTTACAGTGCTTATTCCCGAAGCCAAAAATGTGGTGGATGGATTTAGCGGAGAAGGCAACGATATCTTCTTCGATGATGATGATGAGATTTTTTAAGGGATAATAAATGAACCAATATCTACAACATTTTTTGTATCCTTCCACCTTGTTCGCCAGCAAGGAACCTTATATGGTCAAAACCATTCTGGGTTCTTGCGTGGCAATATGTCTATGGGATCCCGTTAATAAGATAGGAGGCATTAATCACTACATGCTGCCTAACTGGAACGGAAACGACCTGGCGTCGCCCAAATATGGCAATATTGCCATTGAAAAACTAATAGAGCGTATGGTGCAGTTGGGATCAAGAAGAGACCATATACAAGCGAAAATTTTCGGAGGAGGAGACCTGATTGCGGTGGATCGAAGTGCCATGTTAATTGGGGAACGGAACATAAGAGTAGCTAGAATAATACTGGAAGAAAAGAAAATTCCCATAATTGCTTCCAGTACAGGAGGGAGAAAAGGTCGAAAAATTCTGTTCTTTACTGATTCCGGAGAAGTAAGGCATAAATTTATCGATAAAAGAGAATACTAAATACCCGGCAGCTACTCATTTTTACAGCCAGTTATGGACAAAAAAATTCAAGTTTTAATTGTAGACGACTCGGCCGTGGTAAGGCAAAGTCTGACCTCCATACTTGAGTCTGATCCTCAAATTGAAGTGATGGGGACTGCGGCAGATCCCCTCATTGCTGTAAAAAAGATAATGAAACAAATACCCGATGTCATAACACTTGACATCGAAATGCCCAGAATGGACGGACTGACCTTTCTGCGCAAAATTATGTCTCAGCACCCCATACCTGTAGTTGTAATATCCTCTTTAACGCAGGAAGGTACAGAGGTGGCCATGAAAGCCCTGGAGTACGGGGCTTCAGAAATCATTGGAAAACCGGCCATGAATGCGGCACAGTTTTTTCATGAATCGAAAATATTGCTTTGTGATGCGGTAAAAGCAGCCTCACAAGCGAAGCTGTCCCGACTCAAAATCAGTTCCACGCCTCCGGCCATGGTGGTCAAGCCCAAACACAATGCCGATATTATTCTCGAAAGAGCCTCCCTGAATAGCCGCATCGTTGACACCGAAAAAATGATTGTTTTGGGCGCCTCCACAGGAGGCACTGAAGCCATTCGCCTCTTGCTTAAAAGTCTGCCCCCCCGCATGCCAGGCATTGCCATTGTACAGCACATGCCCGAAGGCTTTACCCGTTCCTTTGCCAACAGCCTGAATAACAATTCAGAGCTGGAAGTCAAAGAAGCGGAGGACGGCGACCGTTTATATCAGGGCAGGGTATTGATTGCCCCGGGTAATTGTCACATGCTCTTGAAGCGCACTGGAAAGGAGTATTCAGTAGAAATAAAAACCGGTCCGCTAGTTAACCGACACCGTCCATCGGTAGATGTCTTATTCAGATCGGCTGCACGCTATGCCGGCCAAAATGCCACAGGCATTCTGTTGACGGGCATGGGAGCCGACGGCGCCAAAGGATTATTAGAACTTAAAGAAGCCGGGGCAGATACCATCGCTCAGGATCAGGCCTCATCAGTGGTTTACGGCATGCCCAAAGAAGCCATTAAACTGGGGGCCGCCAAAGACATTCTTGGAATTTCAGAAATCGCCCCTTTTCTGATAAAAAAATTCTTCTAACCTCTTTATTCAATTTGCGTACAATATTCAAGTCTTTAAAAGCATCGCGGACAATAATATAAACCCTGCATAAAAGAGAAAACCGGTAGTTTCCGGAAAAAACCTAGACAAATGAAGAAGATCAACTATAAGGCGCTAATATCAAAGTCAACCCTGCAAGGAGCTGCCATAGGATTTATAATTGCTGTATTGATTATTCTGGTCAGTTTTGATGCACCCGCATTTGCCCAGTCACAAGGAACACTGAAAGATCTGTTTTTCGTTTTTCCCGCATTATGGGCCGTCCTATTCCTACCTTTGATATTTGCCATAACCGGCTACTACATCTCCAAAAGGTTTTCAGTTATAGTCAAGCAACAGGCGCGCAAAATTAAAAAGGAAGCCAGCCGCACCCAGATGGTTTTGTCATTTATAGAAAATCTGCGTCAGGATAAACTGGATGAGCCATTTTCCGCTCAGGAAAATAAAGATTCGCTGACTAAAGCCTTGCTTAAGTTGCGCGAATATATGGTAAGGAGCAAATCAGAACAGGAACAAAGACGCATCGAAGAAGAACAGCGCACATGGGTGACTCAGGGTTTAGCGGAATTTGGCGAAATATTGCGAAAATCAAGCGATAACCTGGAGCAATTGTCCTATGAAATCATCAGCTACCTGGTTAATTATATGAAAATTAATCAGGGTGGTGTATTCCTGCTCAGCGAATCCAAAAGTGGCGAAAAGTATTTTGAAATGATGGCCAGTGTTGCATTTGACCGTCGCAAATTCGCTGATAAAACGATCCATTGGGGTGAGGGATTGATTGGGCGCTGTGGTTTGGAAAAAGAAACCATTTTTATCACGGATGTGCCCAACGATTATATTCATATCACCTCAGGATTGGGCGAGTCTAATCCAGGCACCATTCTGCTTGTTCCACTCAAAACCAACGACGAACTTTTTGGGGTCATAGAATTGGCTTCTTTCCAAATATTAGAAAAATTTGAAATTGAACTGGTTGAAAAATCGGCTGAAAGCATAGCCTCTACCATAGCCACGGTTAAAAACAATATACAAACCAACAAGCTGCTGCGTGAGACGCAAATTCAGGCAGAGAAAATGGCTCAGCAGGAAGAGGAACTCAGACAAAATCTGGAAGAAATGCGGGCCACCCAGGAAGAAAGTGACCGCCGTGAGATAGAGCGCAAGGGCATTTTGGAGGCCATTGACCAC
>DHVH01000309.1:0-66677 GCA_002412555.1 Marinilabiliaceae bacterium UBA5213
TGCTGTAGGCTGCAAAGGTGTTTTTGAGCGTTATAGATCATCCATAAATTGAGGTACATGAATTGGGAAAAGCTTTTGTCAGGACTTCGCACCGGTCAACCCGTGCGGGAAGGTGAGCATCACGACCGCAGTCAGTTTCAGCGGGATTATGACCGCTTAATATTTTCTTCACCCTTCAGGCGCTTGCAGGATAAAACGCAGGTGTTTCCCCTGCCAGGCAGTGTATTTGTACATAACCGCCTGACCCATAGCCTGGAAGTGGCCAGCGTGGGGCGCTCCCTGGGTAATAACATCAGTCAGTTTTTATGTGAAACGCTTAAAGTGAAGAATCCCTTGGCCGAAGAGTTGGGTGCGGTGACTGCAGCTGCTTGTCTGGCCCACGACATGGGCAATCCGCCCTTTGGTCATAGCGGAGAAAAGGCCATTTCGCTTTTTTTTAAAACGGGAGAAGGTCAAAAATACGAAACCTTGATCAATGATGCGGCCGTGTGGCGCGATTTGATCGACTTTGAAGGCAATGCCAACGCTTTGCGTTTGCTTACCCACCAGTTTGCCGGTCGACGCAAGGGCGGGTTTGGCATGACCTATACAACCGTGGCCTCCATCGTTAAATATCCTTATGCTTCTGGGACAGAAGGATTAAAGAAATACGGGTTTTTCCAGTCCGAAAAGAACAGTTACCAACACATCGCCAGGGAGCTGGGACTGAAAGAACATCCGCAACGGCCTGGTGTGTTTGCGCGCCATCCACTGGTTTATCTGGTAGAAGCAGCCGATGATATTTGCTATCAAATCATGGACATTGAAGATGCCCATAAGCTGGGCATTCTTTCAACAAATGAGACCAAAGGCCTTTTGCTGGCCTATTTTGATGCTCATGAGGAAGCTGATCAACTGGCGCGCATGGAAGCTACCTGTACGGAAGTGACAGATACCAACGAGCAAATTGCTTTTATCAGGGCTACAGTTATCGGTAAGCTGGTGAGACAGTGTAGCGCCCTGTTCATCGAAAACCACGATCAAATTCTGGATGGAACCTTTAAGGGTTCTTTGGTAGCTCATCTTACCGGAAGTGCAGCTGAGGCCATGAAGCGCTGCGAACAAACCGGCTTCAACACCATTTACAAACACCCCTCGGTGGTGGAGATTGAAATTGCCGGCTTTCGCATTCTTGGTTCTTTACTCAAAGAATTTACCCAGGCGGTGATGCACCCCGACGATCATTTTTCGGGCTTGTTGCTCCCCTTTATTCCGCAGCAATACCGGGTAGATGTGCAAGCTCCGGTTCACCAAAAAATTCAAACAGTGCTGGATTTTGTGTCGGGCATGACCGATGTGTATGCTCTTGATTTGTTCCGCAAGATCAATGGTATTGCAGTGACGGATAAACGTTTTAAGTAATGACCGGTGCTGCTGTTGATTATAGCTATACGGTAGAAAATAATTCTGCTCAATTGCGTCTGGACGACTTTCTGCCGGGATGTTTTATTGGGTTGGAGACCAAGTCGGCCGTTAAAAAGGCCATAAAAAAAGGACAGGTTTTGGTTAATCAGCAAACTGCACGGACCGCCATTATTCTCTCTGCAGGTGACATGGTTACCTGGTCAAAACCGCTGAAGGATCAGCAGCGGGTATTGCAACTGGAGCTGGTTGTAGTTTATGAAGATGATCATTTGGCGGTGATCCATAAACCTGCCGGTATTATTGTTAGCGGAAACCAGTTCAGATGCATTGAGAATGCCCTGCCTGGAAATTTAAAGGCCTCGGGACAGCCGGATGCCTTGCCCGCACCACTGGCCATCCATCGCCTGGATGGCTTGACATCCGGACTGCTAATAACCGCCAAGACCTACAGTGCGCACCGCAGTATGGGTGCCCAAATGCAAAACAAAGCCATCCATAAAATTTATACAGCTCTGGTTATGGGTGAACCTCCAACGCATGGCGAATGGAATTCCCCCATTGAGGGTAAGGAGGCTTTAACGCGCTATGAAGTCCTCGAAAGCTGGTCTTCACTCCGCAGTGGTCGCCTCTCGCTCGTAAAACTCTTTCCGGCTACCGGACGTACCCACCAATTGCGCATACATCTTTCTCAGGCAGGCTTTCCCATTTTAGGTGATGCCTTGTATGGTGACGAGGGTCAGGTGCTCCAACACAAAGGGCTGTTTTTATGTGCCACAGGTTTGAAATTCTATCATCCGGTCAGTGGGGAACAATTGGAGCTAAACATTGATCCTCCACCCAAATTCAAGGCTTTTCCGGAGGCTGAGCAAAGAAGGTTTCTAAAGTATGAGGAATGAGTTCAGGTAAGCAATAGGAAAAATCATTGCTGTAGTAGTCAAAAAATATTATTTTCGGGACTTCTACATCATTTCATAAACGGACTTATGGCGACAGAGCAGACATCAACCTCAAATGAACATACAACCGGAAGCAAAGGTTTGTTGAGATGGATCGAACTTCTGGGGAATAAATTGCCCCATCCTTTTTGGATGTTTGTGTGGATCACGATTTTTATTATCGGACTGAGTGCCATTGCTGCCTTGTTTGGTGTCAGTGCCATTGACCCCGGAACAGGCCAGGAGGTAATGGCCAAAAACCTTGTATCAGGTGAGGGCTTGCGCAGATTCCTGGAAGAAATGGTGACCAATTTTGCCCACTTTGCCCCCTTTGGTCTGGTGCTGGTGATGTTAATGGGGGTTTCTGTGGCCGAGAAGAGTGGACTTCTACCCATTGCCTTGCGCACCATGGCTTTTGCCGTGCCACGAAAGGTGGTTTTGCCGGTTATCTTTATGATTGGTGCTTGTGGCAATATCGGTTCAGATGCAGGTGTGGTGATTGTGCCACCAATTGCCGCACTCATATTTATGCAAATGGGCTTGCATCCCATTGCCGGACTCATTGCCGGCTATGCCGGAGCCACCGCCGGATTTACGGCCAACTTTTTTATTGCGGGGACGGATGTCCTTTTGGCGGGTATTAGTACCGATGTGGCTTCCAGACTGGATAGCTCCATTGAGGTGAGCGCTACTGCCAACTGGTATTTCATGATTGCTTCTACTCTAATGTTGGGACTAGGTGGTGCTTTTGTTGCTTCCCGGTTTACCATTCCAGGATGTAAGAATCTGGCCATCGGAGAAGAAGGCGTGCAGGCCTTTAAGGATAAACCCCAGTTAAGTCCGATTGAAAGAAAGGGCATGATCTATGCAGGCTGGGCTGCTCTGGCTATTATTGCTATTGTTGTTGCTTTGGTGGCGCCGGCTAACGGTCCGCTCCGCAATCAGGAAACGGGCGGGGTGGTGCCTTCCCCTTTTCTGCGAGGACTGGTGCCCATTCTCTTTTTCTTTTTTGCCATTCCCGGTTATGTGTATGGCAAGGTAACGGGCTCCATTAAAAAGCCGGACGATCTCCTGAAATTCATGGAATTGGGCATGAAGGACTTGTCGGGTTACATCGTTCTAATGCTGGTTGTGGCACAGTTCATTAATTTGTTTAGCTGGAGCCGCCTGGATACCATTTTGGCCATTAATGGTGCGCAGTTTTTGCAGGCTTCCGGACTAACTGGTCCGGTGATGTTCACGCTGTTCATGATGATTGTGGCCTTTCTGAATATTTTCATCGGCAGCGGATCAGCCAAATGGGCCATATTTGCACCTATTTTCATTCCTATGCTGGCGCAATTGGGCTACAGTCCGGCATTTATCCAGCTCATGTACCGGGTGGGTGACTCCATAACCAATTGCGTTAGTCCGCTCTACATCTATTTTCCCCTCTTGATAGGATGGGTGCGAAAGTATGACAAAGATGTGGGAATAGGAACCATCCTTTCACTGCTGGTGCCCTATAGCGTTATACTGTTTGTGATGTGGGTAATTATGCTCTTTGTATGGTATTGGCTGGGTTTGCCCATAGGCGTTGGAGAAGGCATTTATCTATAGACTGAAAATCAGGGGATTGATTTTTTGGATTAGTGTAAACTTTTCAATATTTTCACCACTGCGGCTTATTTTGGCCGTTTTGCGATAGACGGAACTTGAATAGTAATCCTCAATAATATTTTTATGCCATACCGAAGGTTGCCAAATACCGACCAGGCAAGGTTAAGGGCGCTTAAGGCTGCCATGAACATGGGTTCCTTGCTGAGTCCGGCCGATCTGGCATTCTCCCAAAAGAGCCTTATGCAGCTAAAAATATTTTACCCTCATTTTGAACAGGTGTTGGCTCAATATCAGCAAAATCGCGACCGTCAGGCTAAAATCGGCAAACTTTTAATGGATCAGTTTCGCGCAGCGCGCCTGTATGTATCTCATTTCTTACAGGTGATCAATTTATGTATTGCACGTGGGGAGTTAAAACCTGATATACGCCAATTCTATGGCATTGATGAAGATGAGCGGTCTGTTCCGGAGATAGGTACCGAACAACTCCTACTGCATTGGGGTAAGTGTGTTATTGAAGGAGAAGAGCAGCGCATAGCGAAGGGGGCCACACGTATTTATAACCCTTCATTGGCCATGGTGCGGGTTAAGTTCGAAAAATTTTTGGAGCTGTATAACACGCACAAGGATTTGCTGAATACCTCTCAAAAATTGCTGAATAAAGTGGTTGAATTCAGGACGCAGTCTGACGCCCTGATCACCAATCTGTGGAACGAGATAGAAGCGGCGCATGATCAATTGGAGCCGGAATTAAAGCGTGAGAAATGCACTGAGTACGGTGTCGTTTATGTCTACCGGCCCACCGAATCGCGCTAAGAAGGCAGTAGCTTTCTGCCTTTACGCGACCATTTCCAAAACAAATAAATAAATCCTACCGCAACCACAAGGCTTAACAGCGCAACTGACAATGCCGGTGTGGCAATGCCCGGATCAAATGGATCTATGTCTGGTTTGCTATACCTGTAATAATGAAAGACCATTAAAGAGGACAGGTTATTGAAAAAATGGGCCGCAATGGGGTACCATATACTGCCTCCATATACCAATAAATACCCCAACAAGGCACCTAAAACGAAGCGCGGTGCAAAAGTGAGAAACTGCATGTGAATGGCGCTGAATAGGAAGGCAGTTATCCAAATGGCAGCATGGTGGTTTTTGAAAATCTTCTGAAGTAGCGGTTGCAGAGCACCGCGGAAAAGCATTTCCTCTCCCAGTGCCGGCAGAATGGCAATCATAAACACGTTGAACAGAATGGTCGGCAAATGTTTTGTATCCAAAAACTGGAATATGATTTTGTTGGCACTTGCTTCTGTCTGATGCATCCAATTATAGAGCGGGGCCAGATAGTCGGGCAAGGATATCTGAGCGTTTACCATGCCTATCCAGCTCACGAAGGGCTGAATAGCCAGGATGGCCAACATGGCTATAATAACCCACGTGCTTTTTGTGCCTGTAAACCATAGCCATTGTGCCGGCTTCTCGGAAAACAACCAGGCAGCCAAGGCTGCCGGCACTATAAATACAGCGATGCTTTGGACCACTTGCAAATACTTCAGGAAGGCTATTGAGCCGCTGCCCTGCATCAAGTCAGTTAAAGCCTCCAATCCTGTAAACGGAATAGCTGCGGCTATGCCAAGAGCCGTGATCAATAGAGAAGAAACAATGACCAGGCAAAGAACAAAAATGAGCTGCAAAAAGGGATGTAGTTGCGCAAGCGATCCTTTTCTCATATTTCTAGATACTTTATTTTTTCTTATTTTCTGGTGAATGACCAGTCCGTAAAAATAGTCTTTTAATAGGTAAACCAAAAATGGATTGCTGCCTCAGCGACACTAAATGGGGCATTTCAGAATCCATAATTTTGGGGGCTTTATTGGGGCTTATCCTTCTTTGCAATCGTTTGTTCTCCGCAGTAGACTTTTCGTCAGGTTTTTTCAGTTGTCCGTCAAAGAGCCGCAACTACGCATGTGGCCCCCCCGTATTGGGCTTTAAAAAAACAAATCATTTACGTATGAAAAAACCGGCTTTGCTATCCTTATTCTTTCTCAGTTTTAATGTTCTTCTATTATCCGGTCAGGCGCGTTTGAATCATCCTGCCAAAATGCACCAGGCAGAAAATGGTAAATTGTATGTTAATAAACACCAGCCCATGTATTTATACATAGGCAGTACGCCCACTTCTACAGAAAACATGCACCGCTTGGAAAGTCATAAAACCCCTCAGTATACCAATCCATTTTATTTTGACACCGAAGGTTTAAATACCATTCGTACCCCTTCGCAGGTCGATACCATCACCAAACAGGTGGTTTATCCGGTGGCTGATATCGTCTTTGAAGTGTTTGCTGATGGCCTGGCACCCACCACAAAAGTAATGTGGTCAAATGCCGTTCGCTATGTGAATAGTGGAAAAGTGTTTTATGGCAAGGGATTGAGCGTAAGCATGACAGCGACAGATCAGATGTCGGGCGTGCAAAACATCTATGTGAGCAGGAACAGCCAGCCCTATACTGCTTATACTGACACCTTACATTTTGAAGAAGAAAGCGATTACACGATTAGGGTTTATGCCGTAGACCATGTGGGCAATGTGGAAGAGGATAAAACTTTTGAATTCTCGATTGATGCTACCCCGCCGGTTGCCAATTGGAGTCTGGAAGGTAATGTTCACGGGAGGGCGGCCTCGGGTGATTCGAAAATTATTATAGCAGCTAAAGACAGTCGGTCAGGATTGAAGCAAATTCGCTACCAAATAAATGATCAGCCTGTACGAATTTATAAGGACGGAATTAATCTGAGTGCTTTGCCAACCGGAGAGTATGCGTTAAAATACTGGGCCGAAGACAATGTGGGGAATGTTTTTGAAGGAAATGATGTGGGGACCAGTGTTATTGCTTTTGTGGTTGACAGAACGCCGCCTACAGCGTCGTCTTTGGTCCTGGGCGATCAGTCTGTGGGTAAGGTTTTATATGTGTCACCGCGCAGCCAGATTGAACTCAGTGCCAGAGATACGGTATCGGGTATTCACAATATTATTTATGGCTATAGTCAACGCTTCATGGATGAGATTTATGAAGCGCCTTTTGCGCTGGAGGACAAGCACGGACTGCAGACCGTTTGGTTTCAGGCTCTGGACATGGTTTCTAACCGTTCGGTTATTGAAAAATTAACTGTTTTCATGGACAATGAGGCGCCCATTTCAAGAATTGAGTATGATGGACCTCAGTTTTTTACACGCGACACCCTTTTCATCTCCAGCGAAACAACTGTTCAGCTAAAATCTGAAGATGCTGATTCGGGGGTAGATCAAATTGAGTACCGGATCAATGGAGGCTCTTTTCAAAGGGGGCAAAAGTTCAAACTGCCTAATGGGGGGTTTCATACCATTGATTTTAAGGCCACAGATAAAGTTCTAAACGTCGAGGCAGAGAAGCAAAGTGAATTGGTGGTCGATAATGAAGCGCCCGAAATCTATGTTAATTTTAGCATTAAAGCATTGCGGGAAGAGGAGCTAGATGGTGAAAAAATTAGCGTCTATCCTCCGTATGTAAAGATGTATATTGGTGCTACCGACCGCTTCTGTGGCACACAGGATATTTTCTATGCCATTGACGGGGGTGAAAAACGCTTATATGGAGGTGCCAACTCGCCGTCCGGCAATGAATTGTTTAAGGATGAAAAATTGTATGAGGTGCATGTGGAGGCCACTGATAAGTTAGGTAATTCAAGCCTTAATGCCATAAAATTCAGAGTGGCCAAAAAATAATCATTTGCCAGCCGCTAACCACCACAGCCACCAACATAATATTTCTTTATGTTGGTGGCATTTTTTATGCTTTATAATTAATAGTGTTTTGTAACTTTACCTATTGTCCGATAGCGGACAGTGGGCGTCCCGGAATCAGACACTTTTTAACTCATGATAGAAATCATGAATTAATACATCTACCAATAAATTAATGACTTATGTATTTTGGCAAGATGATTGTTAATTTTCGCAACATATCTTTAACCGCTAAATATATTGCACAATGAGTAATAGTATTATCCGGGTGGAAGCACTTCACAAGTCCTATGTGAACGGCAGCAATTCACTTCATGTGCTTAAGGGCATTGACATGGACATCCAAAGAGGAGAAATGGTCAGTATTATGGGATCTTCTGGTTCCGGAAAATCTACCCTGCTGAATATATTGGGCATTTTAGATAATTATGATGCCGGGTCTTATCATCTGGATGATATTCACATCACCAAAATGAATGAGACCAAAGCGGCTCAATACCGAAACAAATACATAGGCTTTGTTTTCCAGTCGTTCAACCTTATTTCGTTTAAAAATGCCATGGAGAATGTGGCCTTGCCTTTGTATTACCAAAAGGTCAGTCGCAAAAAGCGAAACAATGTAGCCATGGAATACCTCGAGCGAATGGGACTTAGGGAGTGGGCACACCATCTGCCTTCTGAATTGTCGGGCGGACAAAAACAGCGCATTGCCATTGCGCGCGCTTTGATATCCAAACCGAAAGTGATTTTAGCCGATGAACCAACGGGGGCGCTGGATTCACAGACTTCCATGGAGGTCATGGAAATTCTGAAGGAAGTCAACCAGACCGGCATTGCCATCATCATTGTAACCCACGAAAACGATATTGCCAATCAAACGCAACGCATAATCCGCTTACGCGATGGGGTTATTGAATCTAATCATATCAATCATTCCTTTAAGCTGGAATCGGTTGAAGTCAATTAGTCAATTTTTTGAATCTTTGACGCTATTTTGAAAGATTGAAATGTCGGTTTTTTCTTAGTGACACGAGTAAATAAAAGTTGCTCTCAGATACTGTATATGTTTTATTCAATATTCTCAAAATGTTCGATTATATAGAAGAAATACTGTCCACCCTTAAAAAGAATAAGTTAAGGGCTGTAATGACCGGGTTCAGCGTGGCGTGGGGTATTTTTATGCTCATTATTTTGTTGGGCAGTGGCAATGGTTTGCAAAATGGCATGGAGTTTAATTTTAGGAACATTGCCAAAAATGCCATTCAAATTTGGCCGGGCCGTACCAGTGAGAATTTTGAGGGACTGGGAAAAGGGCGAAGCGTGCAGTTCACCAATGAGGATTATGATTTAATGAAACGTGAGCTGAGCGGGATTGATGACATCAGCGGCCGTTTGTATCTCTGGTCGGATGTAGCCATCACCTTTGAAAAGCAATACGCCAATTATACGGTCACCTGTGTCATGCCTGAATTTATTAACATCCGACTCATGGATATAGTAAAAGGACGGTTTATCAATCACATGGATATCAAGGAGAACAGAAAGGTGATTGTGCTATCTCAAACCATTGTGGATATGCTCTTTAAAGAGACTGAACCTCTGGGCGAGTACGTGAAGGTAGGCGGCATATATTTTCAGGTGGTAGGGGTGCTAAGCAACCCTACGGACAAGAATTCGAAGGATGCTATTTTGCCCCTGTCAACTGGTCAGCGCGTGTTTAATGGCGCCAACCGTTTAAGTAATTTGGCATTGACTACCACCTCAACAACTGTGGAAGCCAATAAGCAAATTGAAGAAGAAATAAGAGGTTTTCTGGCTAAGCGACACCGATTTTCTACAACGGATCAGGAAGCGATTTATGTTTGGAATACTTTAGAGAGCTTTAAACAGGCACAAGGTGTTTTTGCTGGCATCCGAATGTTTGTCTGGGTAATTGGTATCATGACGATTATTGCCGGCATTGTTGGCGTAAGTAATATCATGATCATTCTGGTAAAAGAAAGAACCAAGGAAATTGGGATCCGAAAAGCCATAGGAGCAACCCCCTGGAGTGTGGTGTTGTTGGTTTTGTCTGAATCGCTCTTTATTACCGCAGTAGCCGGATTGGTAGGGATGTTGTTTGGCATGGGCATCTTGCACATTGCCAGCACTGTGCTGACCAATGTTGCGGCAACAAATGAGACCATCCGCTTTATATTTTACAATCCATCCGCCAATTTTGGAGTGGCCATATCTGCTACCGTTCTTTTGGTGGTGGCGGGCTTATTGGCCGGTTTTATTCCGGCACGCAAAGCGGCGGGCATTAAGCCTATTGAGGCCTTGCACGACGAGTAAGCGAGGTGAGTGATCCAATTTTGGGGCGTTGCCACCATAACCATTAAAACAAGATACCGTGTTTGACAAAGACAGATGGCAGGAAATTTTCAATGCCATAAAACAGAACAAGTTGCGCAGTGTGCTCACTGCATTCGGCGTATTTTGGGGCATTTTTATGCTGGTGACCATGACAGGTGCTGGTAATGGACTGATGAATGGCATTACAGATGGATTCAAAGATTTTGCTTCCAATAGTGCTTTTGTCTGGGCCAACAACACCACCAAGCCCTACAAGGGTTTCAGGCAGGGACGTCAATGGAATTTCACCAATGACGATATGGCTTCCATTCGCCGCGAAGTGCCAGAAGTGGACGTGCTGGCACCTAAACTTCAGGGTTGGAACATCTCCAATGGTGAGAATGTGATTCGGGGATTGAAAACCGGCTCTTTCAGGGTCAACGGTGAAATGCCGGAATACAATTTGATTGATCCCAACGAAATGGTTTATGGCAGGTATATTAATGACATGGATATTCATCACCGACGAAAAGTATGTGTCATTGGCGAGCGGGTGTATGAGGTGATGTTCGATAAGGATGAAGACCCGGTTGGCGAATACATGAAAGTGAGTGGGGTGTGGTTTCAGGTAATAGGGGTGGCCCGGTCCAAAAATCCCAACATTAACATAGGTGCCGATAAAAAGGAGGTAGTATCTCTTCCGTTTACAACCATGCAACAGACTTTTAATTATGGCAATGATGTTCATTTTTTTGGGTTTACTGCCCGTAAGGGTGCAAGTGTTTCGGAAACAGCAGAAAAGGTGACGCAGGTTTTGAAGAGCAAGCATTCCATTGATCCGGAGGACCTGGAAGCAACCGGTCACTTCAATGTGGAGGAACAGGTGAAGATGTTGAATTATATGTTTTTGGGCATCAATGCTTTGATTTGGATTGTGGGTATAGGCACATTGATTGCCGGGGCAGTGGGCATTAGTAATATTATGTTGGTAATTGTGCGCGAACGTACCAAGGAAATAGGCATACAGCGTGCCATTGGTGCCCGACCCTGGACCATTGTGAGCCAAATATTGACAGAGTCTGTGTTCCTGACAACCATTGCCGGTTTTCTGGGTCTGGCGCTGGGGACGCTTGTATTGCATGCCGCAGATATGGCCATCATAGCAGCCCAGGCTGCCAAAACTTCGGAGGAGGGCACCTTTTTTAAGAGCCCGGAGATAGGCCTCCCAATGGCGCTGATTGCTCTGGCTGTATTGGTCATCACGGGTTTGATAGCCGGCTTAATTCCGGCGCAAAAGGCCATTCGCATCAAGCCCATTGAAGCCCTCAGACACGAGTAAGTTTTAGATAGAAATTATACAGTTGAAACTAAATAAATAACATACAGATGAAACGAGCCATGAGAAAACCTTTCTCACATAGGGGAATGACTAAGTGGCGAGTTCCATGTGGTTACTTAAAATCAAAATTATAGACACATGAAACGATTTTTAAAAATTGCCCTTTTGCTTCTTTTTGTTGCATTGGTTTTGTGGGTGTTTGTTTATCTCTATAAACAATCAAAAACTGCCCCAACTGTTTATGAAATTGAAACACCGTTCACCACCAATATCATTAAAAAAACGGTGGCAACCGGCTCAGTGGTTCCGCGCAAAGAAATTGCCATTAAGCCCCAGGAGTCGGGTATCATTACTGCCATTTATGTGGAACCCGGGGAGTTGGTTAAGCAGGGTGACATGATTGCCCGTATCCAAATTATTCCTGAAATGGTGCAGGTGAATGAAGCCGAGAGTCGCGTTAACAAAGCCAAGCTGGCTTTTGCCAATGCCGAGGCAGATTTTAACCGCATGAAGGAGCTGTACGACCAGAAAGTGATTGCCATTTCGGAATTTCAAAGCGAGGAGCTGCGTTATAAAAACAGTCGCGAAGACTTGCAGACTGCCGAAAATCACTTGCAGCTGATTCAGGAAGGGGTTACTAAAAAAATGGGTGCCATGACCAATACGGTGATTCGTTCAACCATTGCAGGAATGGTTTTAGATGTGCCGGTTGAGGAAGGTAACTCGGTTATTAAGAGCAACGCCTTTAACGATGGAACAACCGTGGCCATTGTTGCCGACATGTCAGAAATGGTGTTTCAAGGCAAGGTAGATGAAACTGAGGTCGGAAAAATTAAAGAAGGCATGCATTTGCTGATGACCATTGGTGCTATTGATGGTGAAAAGTTTGATGCCTATCTGGAATACATTTCGCCCAAAGGGGTCGCAGAGGGTGGTGCCATTCAGTTTGAGATCAAAGCAGCTGTGAAACTAAAGGAGCAGCAATTTATCAGAGCCGGGTACAGTGCCAACGCTGACATTGTGCTGGATCGCCGCGACAGTGTGCTGGCTATCAATGAAAAGGTGCTTCAGTTTAGTGGGGACTCCATTTTTGTTGAGGTTGAAACAGCTCAACAGGTCTTTGAAAAGCGCATTGTAGAGACCGGGTTATCGGATGGTCTGAACATTGAATTGCTGAAAGGCCTACAAGAAGAGGAGAAAATTAAAGTGCCGGCTATTTAGTCTTTATAAGAAAATGCCAAAGACTGAAATCAGCAGTTTTCTTATTCAAACTATGTTAGTGTCAGCCGGAAAATTGAATCACTAATTGACCTGAAAATTATAATGCAAATATTTATGACGCTTGTTTTCCAGGCGTTACTGAAACCTATAGTTGTATGCAAACCGTAAGAAATATATTGATTGGATTGGCTTTGGCAACCACCCCTTTGGTCAGTGCTCAGGAACCACAGTTGTCACAGCAAGTCTGGGGTCTGGAGCAATGCATTGAGCATGCCCGGAATAATAACCTATCCATTAAAAGACAACAGTTGAATGCCGATTTTGCCCGCAATCAGCATCAGCAGAAAAAACTGGAGTTATTACCCAATCTGAATGCCAGCAGCAGTTATCGCTCTCAGAGCGGTAGGGTAAGGGATGAAAACGAATTTCGTTTGATTGATGTCACTACCCGTGATGGTAGCGTGGGCGTTTCTTCCAGTACGCCTGTATTTGAAGGTTTTACGCGCAGGAATACCATAAAAAAGGGGGAGTCGGATTGGCAAGCAGCTGTAAAGGATGTGGAAAAGGCGGAGAACGACATGGCTTTACACATCACCTCCTTGTATATGCAAATATTGTTCGACATAGAATTATTGGAAGCTGCGCGTCAGCAGTTTGAGACGGTTCAACTTCAGGTCGATCGCGCAGACAAGCTGGTTCAGGCCGGTAGTTTGCCAGAAGGCTCTTTGTTGGAAGTGCGCTCGCTGGCTGCCCGGGATGCGCTGGCGGTGACGCAGCTGGAAAACAACCTGATGCTCTCTTTGCTTGATTTGGCGCAGGCTTTGGATTTGGAATCGGCCGAAGGTTTTGACATTGTAACACCTGAAATTCCTGAATTGTCGGGTGCAGAGTTAGTTGAATCAACTGGTGTGTTTAATTTCGCTGTCAATAATCTGCCACAAATTGCCGCCTCTGAATTTCGACTTGAGAGTAGCGAGAAAGAAGTGGACATTGCCAAAGGCTATTTGATGCCCAGATTATCTTTTAATATGGGTTGGGGTACCTATGTCAGCAAGTATGATGGTCAGCAAAATTTTGATTTCAGTCAAAGTTTTAAGGACAATTCTTCACAGTATTATGGCCTGAGTCTGTCCGTTCCCATATTCAATGCCCTTTCTGCCCGCACCGGCGTTAAAAATGCCCGCATCGGTGTCCTGAATGCTCAGTATGCGCTGGAACAGGAGAAGCAGGTCCTGCGTAAAGAAATTCAGCAAGCGCATGCCGATGCTCAGGCTGCTTTCAGGCAATATGAAGCCGGCCAATCAGCAGTGGACTCTTATCAGGAATCTTTCAGATATACCGAAAAGCGTTATAATGTGGGCATGGTTAACTCCGTAGATTATAACGTGGCCAAAACGGAGTTCATGAAGGCCGAGTCAGATTTTATTCAAGCGAAATACACCTATTTACTGAGATTGAAAATTTTGGATTTCTATCAGGGAAAACCCATTGTACTTTAGCCGGATCAATTTTCATTCAAAAAAGAGAGCTGTTTTTAAAAGTCCTCACGAAAAAACTCATTTGTTTTTTCTTGAGGACTTTTTTGACGGCCTCCAATATTCTTAGTTCCTCTATGCAAAGCAAGGGCAATTGTCTTGCCTTTTATACCTAAATTTGTGCCTGAGAAAATGGGGTTAGTAAAAATGCCTGACTTTCATTGACAAAATTCAGATTTATGGCGCTAATACTTTGCATAGAGACTTCGACTACCGTTTGTTCTGTGGCACTGACTCAAAACCACGTGGTTTTGAGCACGCTTCGTGAGGATGTTCCCAACTCTCATTCAACCTTACTAACGGTACTTATAGAGCAATTGTTAACTCAGGCCGGTTATCAGGCGAAAGACCTGGATGCGGTGGCTGTTAGCAGTGGGCCAGGGTCTTACACCGGATTAAGAATTGGTGTCTCAGTAGCCAAGGGTATTTGCTTCGCGCTGAGTAAGCCTTTGATAGCCATTACCTCGCTGGAGATTATGGCCGCTCAATTTTTGCATAATGCGCCGGAAGTAACCAGTAAGGACCTTCTTTGTCCGATGATCGATGCACGCCGCATGGAAGTCTACTCCGCTTTGTACCGAAACGATCTGTCCCTGGCCAGAGAGGTGGTAGCAGAAATCATTGATGAAAACAGCTATCAGGCCGAGTTAAAGCAGCAAAGAATTTTCTTTTTTGGCGATGGAGCAACCAAATGCCGCGAAACCCTTAACCATCCCCATGCGCTTTTCGTGGGTGATGTTGTGCCTTTGGCTACCGCCATGGCTGCTTTGGCCATGACCCGTTTCGGGGCAAAACTCTTTGTGGATGTTGCCTATTTTGAACCTTTTTATTTAAAAAGCTTCATGGCTACCACACCTAAAAACAAATTTTTTTAAGCAGTTAACACACTGGTTGCTAGTGCTTAATGGTTTATTAGGGACTTCTGCCTGATGTATTGAAACAAGAAGGGCTCATTATTTGTATAAAGGTTTATGGATTGTTGCTTGAAAATTGTTTTACTTACAGCCAAAACCATTTGGTACTAAATTTTGGGTTATGATAAAGAACTTGACTTTGAAATATATCCTTTTACCCTTTCTATTCTTATCGGGTATGCTGTTCCTTTCGGAAACCGTGACAGCCGAAAAGTTGCCGACCAAATCATCCCGGCACAAGGCTTTTGGTCCCGGCGAGGAATTGCACTATGCTATGAACTATGGTTTCATCAGAGGTGGTGAAGGTGTAATGAGCATTAGGGATACCGTTGTTAACGGGCGCGCTGTTTACCATATGGTAGGCAAGGCCAAAACAGCTGGTCTGGCCGATAGAATTTTTAAAGTGCGTGATGTCTACGAAAGTTTTTACGATCCGCAAACCCAACTTCCCATTAAATCCATCCGGAACATCAGTGAGGGTCGGTACCGCTGGTACAACGAGGCGCTTTTCGAACATGGAAAAGATTCTACACGGGTACTCAGTCAGCGCTCAGGAGAAAAATATGTAGTGGCAAATGTTTATGACATCCTTTCAGCCTTTTACATTGCCCGTGAGAAGCATTTTAACGACAATATGAAGGAGGGACAGATCATTGAGTTGCAAACTTATTTTGCCGATGAGGAATTTCCCCTGCGCATTCGTTACCGTGGACTCGAGACCATCTCTACGAGTTTTGGAAAATTGGAATGTTATAAATTTTCACCCGTGACGGAGGTTGGACGCTCTTTTAAAACGGAAGATGACATGCATATCTGGATTACCCGGGACGATAACCGGGTGCCTGTTCGCATTCGATTTAACCTGAAGGTGGGATCCTTTGTCTGTGATCTGGAGCGTTTCCGCGGCTTGAAAAATCCATTCTCCAGTTTGGTGCCCTAAACAGAATCAACCTTACTTACCAATGAGGCGATTCAGTTTTCCAGAAACGAGCCCCTCCTCATCAATTTCGGCTTTTTTAAAGCCGAAATTTTTGAACTGTTCGGTAATTTTCGCCCATTTTTCCTGCAGTTGCTGAATTTGGAATGGGGGTACTTCCACGCGGGCCGTATCTCCAAAATAACGCACCCGTGCATCGGAAAACCCCATGGAGGCCAATAGTTCTTCCGCTTTTTCGACCAAGGCCAGTTTGTCCAGGGTAATCAGTTCTCCGTAGGGGAATCGACTACTGAGGCAGGGGCTTGCAGGCTTATCCCAAACCTTTAAGCCCGCATCGCGGGCCATGTTGCGGATGTCTTCCTTGGTCATGCCACACTCGGCCAGCGGACTAAAAGCCTGATACTTATCGGCCGCTTTTAGCCCGGGTCTGTAATCTCCCCAATCGCTTTTGTTATTGCCGTTGACCATTATAAATTCAGGGTATTTACGGGCTTTGTAATCACCCATGACCGTGTAAAGCGAACTCTTGCACCAAAAGCAGCGGTCTTCCGGATTGGTCCGGTAGTTGGGGTCATTTAACTCGTCGGGAAGAACCACGTCGTATTGTATGTCATTTTCATCACAAAATGCGGTGGCCAATTGGTAATCACGGCGTTTTAGGCTGGGCGAGTCCCCAATGATGGCTATGGCCTTATCTTTTGGCAAGGCCTGACGGGCAGCCCATGCTACCAGGCAGGAATCTACACCTCCCGACAGGGCCGTTAACACACCTTTTTGCTGCTTAAACCAATTGATTAGTTCCTTATATTGTTCTGTCATCATTTTTGCTTTGTTATGAACTGCTAAATTAATAAATCCTAATGAGTATTTCATGGCTTATTTAGCATTTGAAATGGGAGCGGCTCGTCATCAGAGTTTTAAACGGATGTTAATGATTTGTCAATGGTCTGTTCTTTTTATATTTTCGCAACGCCAAGAGTAAGGCATCAAATAATTGTGGATTATGGAGTGTCGCGAAAATTGTGCTGCCTGTTGCATTGTTATTTCTATTTCATCGCCCATACCCGGCATGCCCAATGGCAAACCGGCCGGGGTGCCATGTATCCATCTGACCGGAGATTTAAAATGTGGGCTGTTTAATTCGCCCAACAGGCCAGCCGTCTGTGGAGGATTTACGGCAGAGCGATTGATTTGCGGATACAACAATGAGGAGGCTTTTTCCATTCTTTCAGAATTGGAAAATGGATAAATATGGTATGTGAATCCTTACTTTTTTTTATATTTGCTCCAATTGATGCCACAATAGTCCTTTAAGTAAGTATGGATGACTATGGAAAATCATCTGTCAAATCAAACCGATTAAGTAGAAATTAATATACCACAACCATGGAAGATGAAGTTAAGATAGTCCTGGAGGACACTGTTGAGAAAATGGATAGAGCCATTGAGCACCTTGACAAGGAGATGTCTAAAGTACGCGCCGGAAAAGCCAATCCCAAAATGCTGGATGGTATTTTAGTCGATTATTATGGAACCATGACGCCTTTGTCGCAGGTGGCTAATATCAACACCCCCGATCCACGCACCATTGCCATTCAACCATGGGAGAAGAATCTTATAACGGCTATTGAAAAAGCCATTATGGCTGCTAATTTGGGTATGAATCCGGATAACAACGGAGATTTGGTGCGGATTAACGTCCCGCCTTTGACAGAGGAGCGCCGCAAGGATTTGGTTAAAATGGTGAAAAAACTGACCGAAGATTCACGCATAGGTGTGCGCAACGCCCGACGCGATGCCATTGATGAATTCAAAAAGCTAAAAAAAGAAGGCCTTCCCGAAGATATGGAGAAAGATGCTGCAGAAGAGGCTCAAAAATTGACCGATCAATACATGAAAAAGATTGATGAGCTGCTCGATAAAAAGGAAAAAGACATCATGACGGTATAGGTGTTTCTTTTTTGTTTGAGCTTCAATGGGATGGATAGCTCCAGAAACAAATAGCCCCGGTTTTGACCGGGGCTATTTGTTTTATATATGGTTCGCAGCTTATGACAATTGCGGACCCGGGATTTTCGATGCGCAATTATTTAACAGAATAGTAATAATGTTGGTTTTTATCTAAAAAGAAACTTCTCTATCTTTAATTCCTATTTGTCTATAACCCATAAAGGTTCATGTAAAAACGTTGATTTATGAAGCTTTTTACCCCTCTCATCCAACAGACTTTGGCAGCTTTGTTCATAAGCAGCCTTTGGTTGCCCTTGGCAGCTCAGAATACGCTTGCTTATTGGAATTTTAATGGCGAAGAATTTTCTGGCAACTGGCCTCAACCCATAGCAGCTACTTTAGGCGAGGCAAGTATTACTTATACCTTTAGTCAGGCCGTTAGTTTTGCCGGCACCGGTATTAATGGCATAGGCAATGAGACCAATGGGGGGAGTTTTTGTCCCCAGGGCGGTACCAACAGTGAGAACAACGGCCGTTGGCTGCTTTTCTCTTTGCCTGCCTTGACAGTTTCGGAAATGACCCTTTCCTATGCTACCAGAAGAACCGGCACAGGATTTACCTCACATGAGGTGCAGTACACTGTTGATGGGATCACATGGATCAGTTATCAGGTCGTTGACATCTCGGGATATGAAAATAGTTGGCAGGCATCACAGGTAGTGGAGGTCATTTTTACAGGTATTGAAGGGATGACCGACAATGAGGATTTTGCCATCCGAATTGTGTTGGAAGGGGCTACAGGTCCAGCAGGTAATACGCGTTTCGATAATGTGCTGCTTCAAACCTCTGAAGGTATAATGCAGTCAGAGGCCCGCTTGCAAACCCTCAGTGTTGGTGGTGTGGATGCACTGGCCCTGACCCATATCGAGGTCATGGATGCTGACACAGATGCGGGCGCTTTTTACGAAGTTGAGGATTTTGCTTTGTTGACGGGACTGTCTTTTACGACTGTGAGCAATACGGCCACAGCAGAAGTCAGAGTCAATTCAGTGGTGGTTCAACCAGTTGAATACGCCGATTACATATGGAGTGCCGATGATGAAATAGTAGTGGTAGTCACTGCTGAGGATCCCGGGTATGTCAGGCAATATAAACTTACTTTGCTGCAATTAACCTTTACTGAAGGCTTTAGCATTTCAGGGGAGTTGCACGACTTTAAAGAAGTCGTGGTAGGTCATGCCTCCGATGTACAGTTTTTTTACTTGTCGGCCGGTGAATTGCTCCACGATTTGGTTATCTCAGCTCCGGATGGTTTCGGCATTTCCTTAGACTGTCATCAAGGATACGCCGCGTCACTCACCATCCCACAGTCTGAGAGTGGATTTAATGACAAAAAAATCTTTGTAAATTTTGTGCCGACACAAGAGAAGGATTATAGCGGTGGTTTGGTCGTTCAATCCGGTCAGGAAGAAGCCAGCAGACTGTTGTCAGGTTCAGGCATCATTGGTAACATACCTGAGGGGTACTACAACACAGCAACCGGGCAAAACAAGGACCTGATGACGCAGTTGCATAAGATTGTAAGGGGACACAGCCCCGTCTTTTATTCCCAGATATGGACTATTATTGGGTCGGCCGACCGCCAATTCAACGATAAAATTTGGGATGTGTACTCTTCACTCCCCTGTTCCGAGGCGCCTTATGAATTTGAGTACAGCGTGGATCAGGATAAAGGTATTGATACTAATACAGAAGGGGTCTATTACAATAGGGAGCACGCATGGCCTTCCAGTTGGTGGGGTCACAGCAGTGCTAATCCTGATACCATGTACACCGATGTGCACCATATTTTCCCAACCGACAAGGTAGTTAACGCCCAAAGGGGCAATAATCCCTTTGGAGAAGTAGGCAATGTTCAATGGTTCTCCCTCAATGGCGGATTGTTGGGTAGCAATAGCTATGGAACCGAATTTTCAGGCACTGTATTTGAGCCCATCGATACCTACAAAGGCGATTTGGCAAGGGCCTGGCTATACTTTGCCACCCGATATCAACATCGCTTGATCGCTTGGTCGGATGCCTACATGGTCAATCTTGTGTTAAGCGGCAATGATTGGCCTGCATTTAAGCCCTGGGTATTAGAAATGCTGTTGGAATGGCATCGAAATGACCCGGTGAGTCAAAAGGAAATCATCAGAAACGAGGCCATATGGCTTAACCAGGGCAATAGAAATCCGTATGTTGATCATCCGGAATTTGTTGAGCAGGTTTTTTCGGTGGAGACTTCTGAGCGGACGATTGCTACGAGTGGTATACATGCGTATCCCAATCCTTTTGATGAGCAAATCAGGCTAGCCGGAGCAATTGAAGGGCTCAGCATTAAGGTTTGTGACAGCATGGGACGCGAAGTATTTGCTGCTTCCGAAATTGGGTCGGGCATAAACACTTCTGATTGGCAGTCAGGTGTTTATATTCTTTTATTTTTTAAGAACGGACAAGCTTTGAAAACCATCAAGTTAATCAAATAGGACCTGTTTGTTAGCTCTTCTGTTAATCTTAAAAAATCGGCTGTTAATTAATGGCATGGTGTCGTTTGTCAAAAGAGGGAGAGATTTATCACGTAGTCTCGATGGTTTTTATTAAATCGGGTAAGATTTTATCCTTATCCCGTTAATAATTTTTCGGGGGCGAATTCCGAAAAGCCTTACGAGTAGGACACAAAAAACCTTAAATCACTATGGAAGAATTTGAAAAAAGAACTCAATTCCCGGCAGTTAAGACGGGCGAATGGATTGTTACTTTGTTGATAGGCATGATTCCTATTGTCGGTCTCGTTATGCTTTTTGTCTGGTCGTTTGGCGGAAATGCCAATCCCAGTAAAGCCAACTTTGCCAAGGCAGCGCTCATTTTCACAGCCATTGTATTTGTACTGTATGTCATCATAGCTCTTGTATTTGGAGCGGCACTGCTTGCAGGGTTCCAAATGTAACTATTGCGAAGATTGCCAGACAAAAAAGAGATAGCCGGCTTTACCGGCTATCTCTTTTTTGTCTGGGCCTTACCGACTCAATGCGGCACGAATTTAGGCATATTCAAGTAATTGCACTATTTTTGTCTCTGAAATTTATTTATTATCGAAGATACTTAATATGGCAACAACAGCAGATTTTAGAAATGGGATGTGTATTGAGTTTAATGGACAACTGGTTACGATTGTTCAGTTTCAGCATGTTAAGCCTGGTAAAGGCCCGGCTTTTGTGCGTACTAAACTTAAAAATATCTCGACCGGTCGTATATTGGAGAACACTTTCTCGTCCGGTGTTAAAGTAACAGAAGCCCGTGTAGAGCATCGGCCGCACCAATTCCTTTACAAAGACGACATGGGTTATCATTTCATGAATATGGAAACCTTTGAGCAGATGAGTATTCAGGAGCAATTGGTTGAGTCGCCCGATTTGATGCGTGAAGGGCAGGAGGTGGATATGGTTTATCACGTTGATTCAGAAACGCCGCTAATGGTTAATTTGCCTCAGTTTGTGGTTTTTGAAGTGACCTATACCGAACCGGGTGTTCGCGGCGATACTTCCTCTACCAACTCTTTAAAATCGGCCACTATAGACACTGGTGCTACCATTATGGTGCCCTTGTTTATTGAGATGGGTGAGCGCATTAAAGTGGATACCAAAGAGCGCAACTATGTTGAACGTGCAAAGGAGTAGCCTTTGAAACAATAAACTTTGGGTATTAAAATTTAGGGGTCTGCCGGTTCAAAAAGAAGATGAACCGTCAGACCCATTTTTATAAAGCATTTGACTCTTGCCCTATTTTGCATTCTTTAACAAGTGAAAGCATTGGGCTAGGCTTAAGCAAAATGACCGGGTATGGAAACCTTTGTTGAGTTAAATTATAAATATTTCATTTATATTATAATAGTTTATTTGACTTCTATTCTTTTTTTGTAAATTTAGGCAACTGCAATGAATGGGAAAATATGACAAATGATTACACAGACCAGAAAGAGAAGGATTAAGCTCTACAAGGACAGATTAAATATTCTTCTGGACCTGGCGCAAACAATCAACGAGGACCATAGTATTGATGACTTATTGTCGGAGTTTGAGATTTTGTTGCGCGAAGAGTTGGATGTGGGTAAGGTGCTGGTTTATACCTTTTCTGACGGGGTTTGGCGCAATTTACTCTCTTCAGGTGTCACCTCTGAGGAGGTGGCTCGAATTGATGTAGCCCGTGATTTGTTAAAGTACCAGGGAATTGAGAATATTACGCTTTCACCGCCTGACAATCTAAAAGGTTTCGATGCCATTATTCCGCTTTTTCACAGGTTCAAAGCCATTGGCTATGTGCTGATAGGTGATGTGGATGAGGATTTCCAAGGTATCAGTCCCACCATCAAACACATGAAGTTGATACAGATTATCTCTAATCTGATTATTGTGTTTGTAGAGAATAAGCGCATGCACAGTGCACTGTTGGAACAACAGGCTATGAAAAAGGAAATGGAGCTGGCCTCTCGCATTCAAAACCAGTTGATTCCCGGCCCGGAAGATTTGCCACAACATAAAAACATTTCCATACACACCATCTACCAACCTCATCAGGGAGTGGGAGGCGACTACTATGATTTCATCAAACTTTCAAGGAACACCATTGGGTTTTGTGTTGCCGACGTGTCAGGAAAAGGCATTTCCGCCGCTTTGCTGATGTCCAATTTTCAGGCGGTGATCCGTTCCGTATTTTCTCCGCGCATTAGTCTCAGAAAATTGGTACATCAACTTAACCGTCGGGTGAATGAAAGTGCCAACAGTGAAAAGTTCATTACCATGTTTATTGGCAAATACAATGTGCTGACCCGTCGCCTGACTTATGTCAATGCAGGTCACCTGCCCCCATTGCTTTTTGAACCTAAAAAAGGGCACATGATTTCTTTGGACAAGGGCTGTATTGGCTTGGGCATGTTGGATGTGATTCCGGTCATTGAGGTGGGCAAGGTGTTTGTTTCCAAACATTCTAAATTATTGGCCTTTACAGATGGATTGGTGGAGCTGGAGCGGGGGAATAAAATTACTTCCGGGATGATGTCGGTCGAAAAGATCATCTCCAACCAAAAAAACATGGATCAAAATATTGATGAAATCAGGTCCTTCATTTCAAAGCATGTTACCATGCAATCGATTTTCGACGATATTTCTGTAATTGGTATGGAGTTTTAATGCTGGTGATTATTGTGGCTGCTTGGCGGCCATTTCGGTTTTGCCGGGCACAAATCTTTGAATGATTTCGATAAGGGTGTTGTAATTAACCGGTTTAGCGATGTATTCATCACAGCCGGCAGCAATGGCCTGGGCTCGCTCGCCCTGCATGGCATAGGCCGTCTGGGCTATGACAGGTATTTTAGGCAATATTTTTTTGATGGCTCTAGTCGCCGTGTAGCCATCCATCAATGGCATTTTAATGTCCATCAATACCAGATCTATTTGCTGGACTTTCTTGATGACCTCAACAGCTTCCCGGCCATCTCTGGCCCAAATAAGACTGGCGTTAAACAGTGATAATGCTACTTCCAGGTACCTGAAATTATCTTCTTCATCTTCAGCAATCAAAAATGTGCGCCCTTCCCAGTTTACTGATGTTGTAGGCCATAATTTCATTTTTTCATTGACCGGTGATACGATCTTTTGGAAGGGGATGGTGAAACAGAAGGTAGTGCCGACATTGGTTCTGGGTTCTACCCAAATATCGCCACCCATATATCTGACCAGATGTCGCGCAATGGTGAGGCCTATACCGGTTCCTCCATATAACTTGTCTTCGTTATTGCTGCATTTATAGAAACGGTTGAAGATCATCTCTTCGGTGCCTTCGGGCAGTCCTATGCCGGTGTCTTTGACATAGAAAAGCAGCTCCTGCTCATTGTTGAGGGAGTAGCCAAACTCCACATAGCCTTTATCGGTGAATTTGATGGCGTTGCTCACCAGATTGCTGAGTACTTTTTTCAGGCGATCGCCATCGGTCAAAATCTGAAGCCTTTCATCTGAAAGACCTTCTTTCAGGTAGATTTTTACAGAGGAGGAACCCTTTCTGTAAAGTTCCTCTTCGTAGGTGCTTTTGACTTCGGTAAGAATTTGGTGCAGTTGACAAGGGGCGTTGCGTATCTCAAACTGGCCGCTCTCCATTTTGGAAATGTCGATGATGTCTTCTACCAGGGACATAAGGTTGTTGGCGTTATGCCGGATAAGGTCAATAAATTCAACTTTCTCTGCTTCGTTGATGCTATTATGTGACAAGAGATTGGAGAACCCCAGAATGGCATTCATGGGCGTTCTAATTTCATGGGACATGTTCGAGAGAAAGGCCGTTTTAAGTTTGTCTGATTCTTCGGCTTTTTGTCTGGCCAATACCAGATCTTCCTGCTCTTTGCGCAGGATGCGCTGGTAGCGCCGCTCCTTTTTGATGCTAAACATCAGTCCATTGAGCAGTGAAGTTAAGGGCGCCAGGGTAACCGTTGTAAGCACCATAAAACTGATGGACAAGTTGATGTAGGTATGCAGGGCAATGTCGGGAAGGTTGGTATGCACAACATAGCCTGAGAACCAGTAAAAGCCAACAACAGTAAGGGTGATTGAGTGCAACAAAGTATACCATAAGCCGGTTGCCGCGCCTGACATGGTAACCGCCATTATGGTACAGGCAAAAAGAAAGAGCATGCCTATATTGGTGTGGGGACCTTTGAACAGCAGAAACGAACCGGTCAGGTAGAGAATAAACAAAACCCAGCCCACTTTAAACCGGAGTGGAACCCGGGGAACACTTAGGGCAAAGAGAGAAGTGACGAAAATGATGGTAGAGAATGCGAGGAATTCGTGCTGGTCGGACAGAAGGAAGAACAAGCCATAGTATAGATAAAGCGCAACACCAAAGAAAATGACTGCCAGCGAAAAATAGTGAAAGATTCTTTCCCGCCAATACTGAATGCCCTCTCCCGGCAAAGAAGAAGGCCCCAGATGTCTGTTTATTAAAGCTCTAAACTTTCTGAATAACAGGCTTTCAGATATTTTACTCATATGAACCTAGTCGTTGCAGATATGGCATCGTTTAAAATTCTGCACAATGCAACTCTAAAGATATATATTTCAGCTATTCAAGATTTCCAAATCCTGATAAAAATTAAAAAACTTATCAACAGGCAGTGACTGGCTTTTGGCTGTCATTAATGGCTACTGTCAATAATTGGCTTTGATTAATCGAAGATTCTCCTAATACCGGATGATAAAATCGTTCAGGTTAATATCGGATGCTATATCCATCTTTTTCCTTAAGCGATATCTGCTGGATTCAACACTGCGTAAGCTAATGTTGAGTAATTCGGCAATTTCCTTGTTGCTGTAATTCATTCTGATATAGCTGACCATTTTGAGGTCTTTGTGTGTAATTTTTGAAAAATGATGAGTGAAGCGTTTCATGAAATCATCATGAAGTATATCAAAGCTTTTTTCAAATGTTTCCCAGTCCTCCTTCTGGGAGACATCATCCTCCATTATGGATTTCAATTTATTTAGTTGGTGCCTGGCTTGGTCTGAAACATGTGGGGTTATCTCTGTAAGATAGTCTTTGACTGTTTTTAAACGCTGATTTTTTTGATCAACAAACATGGCATTGGTGGCCAATTGTTTGTTCTTTTTGTCGATTTCCTCATTGAGTTTTTCTTGCTCTAGTTTGAACAATTGTTTTTCTCTAAGGATTTGTTGAGCTTCATGTAATTTGTCATTGACGCTCAATTCGAGCTGGACATATCGAATACGTGATTTGTAAATTAAAAATCCGATGAGCAAAAATGGTACAATCATTAAGCCAATAAACCAGGATGTGCGCCAGAACGGTGGTTTTACTTCAATTATTAATGACGTTGTACTACCGGAACTCCAAATGCCATGGCTGTTGGAAGCTCTTACCTTTAAGGTATAATTTCCCGGTGGTAAATTGGTATAGGTAGCAAATCTTCTGCTGGCGTTCGTTTTTAGCCAATCGTCATCAAAGCCTTGAAGTTGATATTCATATTGGTTGTTTTTGGGGCTTGCAAAATGAAGCGAAGCGAATTCAAAGGTCACAACTTGCTCATGTCTGGTAAGGGTTATGCTGCGCGTTTTATGTAAAGGCTGTTTTAAAATAACGCGCTCGTTTATGGTGTCTGAGACAGTTACCTCTCGGCCGTTTACAAAAAGCTTATTAATAACGACTTCCGGGATATAAGTGCTTTCAGAAATTTCAGGCGAACTAAATATAGAAAATCCGTTTTTGCCCCCAAAAAACATGGTCTGGTTGAAAGTTTTGTAGGCGCTACTGTATATGTCGAAATTGAAATTGTTACCATGCAAACCATCATGCTGATAATAGTTTTTAAATTTTTTTGAGAGGGGATTGAACTTAGATATGCCGTAGCCCGTAGCTAACCATAGATTTTGATTCAGATCCTCTTGAATATGATAGATGGAGTTGTTGGGCAACCCGTCTTTGGTGGTAAAGGAATTGAACTTATCGGTTTTCCGGTTGTAATGCCAGAGTCCGTTGGACAAGGTCCCAATCCATAACTCTCCGTTATGGGCTTCGTATATCGTAAGCACATCGCTTGTGCTAATTCCAGAGTGATCATCGGTTAAACTGATCGATTTAAACTGGTTGTCTTCAGCGTTGTAAAGATTGATACCACCGCTTAAAGTGCTTATCCAAATATTGTGCTGAGAATCTTCATATATGCAGGTTACTGTATTCGAGGACAAGGCCCCCGGGTTAAGCGGGTCGTCCCAGTAGCGTTCAATAGAATATTCAGAGGCACCTGCATGAGCAGGTACCAATTTATCAATTCCTGCACCCCTGATGGCCACCCAGATGTTTTGATGCTTATCTGTTTCCATTGCTGTAACCTCATACTTTGAAATGGGTCTGCTATTGATATCGGTGGTGTATTGACTTATTTTATGGGTGTTGATATGATACTTGAAGAGCCCCGTTCGGGTGCCTATCCAAATATGCCCGATTTGGTCATTTAAAAATCTGGTAACGCCTCTGGCTTCTTTAATAAGTCCATTTTTGTCAATATTTTCGAAAGTGTTGTTGGACATATCAAAGAGGTATAATCCACCATCAATTGTTCCAATCAATAGTTTTGTTGGAGAAAGCTCCGTTGTGGCTGAAATATAATTATGTTGCAGCCATTTGTCCTCATGTAAGGCAGGGTGATAAGTTCTGAATTTGTTTTTGTCGAAGTCTATTTTGTTCACCCCATCTCCCCATGTGGCAATCCAGCAGATGCCCGACCTGTCCATGTAAAGCGACCACAGGGAGTTTCCGCTCAATGAATAATCATCAAATATTTGGTAGGTGTAATGCCTTGCCTGTTGTGAATCATTGGTATTGATTTGGAATAAGCCATCCCCAAAAGTCGCCACTAAAAATTCCTGATTACTGACCGGGAGTATTGACTTCACAATTGAGCGGTTTAGCCTTTGCACAAGGGGTGTTTCTGTAAGGGGAAGGTCTTCGAATTGGTTGGTGATGCTGTTAAAGGCACGAAGTCCTCTTCCCCAGGTTCCTAACCACAACTCGTTGTTTCGTCTTTCGGTAATGGTATTTATGGTATTGTAATTTTCATTTTCTATTTCGTCAGCCGGATATAGGAATTGTTGAAAGGAAATTTCTTTCGTATCAAATCTGATAAGTCCCTGAAGCCATGTTCCTAACCATAGCGTGCCTTCACGGTCTTCATAAATATGGTTGATAAAGTTACTTTGGATAGTAGAGTTATTTTCATGGTAGTTCGTGAACGATTCCTCTTCAGGGTTGTATTTGGCTACTCCTCCGCCATAAGTGGCTATCCATATATTACCACTTCGATCCTGGGTGATATGTTTAATAACATTGTGGCTGATGGAGGAAGGGGCATCTTCAACGGGATGGTATTGGACCACCCTGTTATCCTTACTTATAAATTTGTTGAGTCCATTTTGGGTGCCAATCCAGATGTCTTTATTACTATCTTCAAAAATACATTCGATAAAATTATTACTCAATGATAATGGTGATGTTTGGTTTGAATTGAAAGTTTGCATGGAGTACCCATCATAAACATTGATGCCTTCAAAAGTGCCAATCCACAAAAAACCATTGCTGTCATGAAGAAAGCAGTTAATAGAGTTGTGGTTAAGCTCATCTTCCATGTTAAGCGACTCAAATTTAAGCGTTTGCATCTGGGCTAATCCATCTTCGGCTAGCAGGATGATGGCTCCCAGAAAAAATTTAAAAATGAGCTGTCGGCACTTTTTATTCATTGCAAAATTTCAGGTTTTATGATGTTTCGAATATAGGAATAAATAAAAAATATTACAGATTTTAACGATTGCTTTTGTTATTTCCCCGAATCTTTTTGTCGCGTAGGATATGCCTTGTTTTGAGTGACGTAAAAATGCAGTAAGGATGAGTAGTGTTGTCTATGCCTCGTTGGAGGTTTGTTGGCGCTTTCTGGTTAGCTTTCGGATGCATAATAATTAATCTTAATACGAATCTTGCCCTGCAGGACGACTCTGCAAATTTCGATTTAGCCAGGTGTTTTGTAAGGCAACAACTAAACATTTACTATGAAAAGATTTACAATTTCAAGTCTTACTTTTTTTATTGCACTGTGTATCGGCGCCATGAGTCACGTAAGTGCACAAAAGTATGTGGGATTATCCGCCGAGGCTTCTGATGGAACTACGCCTGAAGTCATCTTCAATGGAATTACCGAAGGTGCTCGTTGGCAGGATGCTGACAATCTGGATGATAGTTGGATAATTGTCGACTTGGGTGAAGTTAAAGAGGTCGGTGTTTTGCGCATTTTTTGGGAAGCTGCCAACGCGAGTGCCTACAACCTTAGTTTTTCGCTGGATGGTAATACCTATACAGACCAAATAGATTTAAGCGATATGCAGGCCGGCGAACGCATGGATATTATCAACGCAGAGACGGTCTCTTCCAGGTATATCAAGTTACAGGGAGTAACGCGTCAATTGCCCTATGGGTATTCAATTTATGAATTTGAAGTGTATGCTCCTGTTCAACCGGAATTGTCTTCCATCAGTTTAAGTCCTGTTGAGGCTGTTGTGTCTTTTGGCACCAGCCAACAATTTGTGGTCAATGGACTAGATCAGGTAGGTAATTCCTTTTCTCTTACAGAAACAACCGTTTGGAGCGTTACAGGTGCCGGGGGTAGTATTGACCAGAATGGGCTGTTTACCTCTGCCCAGGCGGGAGTTTTTGAAATAACAGCTGTGAACAATGGTTTTGAGGCTGCAGCATTTGTGGAGGTTTTGCCAGAAGCCGGTAATATTTCCAATGGAAAACCGGCTACTGCTTCAACCGGTAACGCCGTTGATGCATTCGATGGCGTTTTGGGCACAAGATGGGAAAGTGCGGCTGCTGATCCCCAGTGGTTAATGGTTGACCTGGAAGGCCTCCACAGTATTTCAGATATTATTATCCATTGGGAGACCGCTAATGCCAGTGCTTATATCATTGAAGTCTCTGCCGATGGAACTGCCTGGACCTCTATAATAGAGGAAATGGATTTGCCTGCTGGTGAGAGAAGCGACCGCTTTTATGGTTTGGAAGTGTTAAACGCTGCTTATGTGCGATTGACAGGTGTAGAACGTACTTCTATATATGGCTATTCAATTTGGGAAATGCAGGTATTTGGTGTGGCTGAGGAGTCGGATCCAATTCTTGTTGAATCCATTTCTGTCAATGGGGAGAATAATGTAGATGAGATTGCCGTCTTAGGAGGTACTTTACAGATGATTGCCCAGGTTTCTCCAGTTGAGGCAACGGATAAAACCGTTGCCTGGAGTGTTGATAACGAAGAGGTAGCCACCATTAGTACGGATGGTTTGCTTCAGGCACTTACCAATGGAACCGTTGTGGTAAAGGCGGTTGCCAATGATGGCTCAGCTGTAGAAGGCACGCTTGAAGTGTCTGTTTCCAACCAATCTACTGGTGCTATTAATGGTAGCAAAGCTGCTTACGGCCTTTCGGTATTTCCTAATCCCGTTGCAGAAAATATTATCCTAAATTTTGAGGGTGATCTGGTTAAACTACAGATATTAAGTTTGACAGGGCAGCTTGTTAAATCCGATTATTCATATAAGCAGGGTGAAGCTTTGAACCTTTCAGGTTTATCAACCGGTGCTTATTTCATTTCCATTACTTTATCGGATGGACGTATAATATCGGAACGGATTATTAAAAAATAACTTTCCGAAAAAAGCCTTAATAAAAAAGAGACTGCCAGTTAGGGTGGTCTCTTTTTTATTTACCCTCACTTTTTGTGTAAAAACACTCTTGCTGTAGTCCTGTATAACGTTGATTTGAAGCACGTTGTGTACATGCCGTAGAAATGCAGTACATGTACGTATTTTAGTCTACACCTTTAAAACTTCAATCTAGAACTCTCCTGTTATATTTGTTTACACATTTTAACAGTGGGTGTGCTTTTCAATGTGCACTTGGTTTTCACGCCTGCTGGTTTCAAAAATTTCAATCATTATTTTAAAAAGCATTATTATGGTTAAAGTAAGAATTGGTCTATGTATGGTTTTGGTTTTTTTGCTTGGAGGGGCTTTGACGGTAAACGCACAGGAGGATAACCGAAATTACAAGCGAGGGTATGGCTTTGGATCTCATATGCAGGCAGATATGGAAGCTCTTTCGGTGGGGACTACCTGGTGGTACAATTGGTGGCACCAACCCGACGCGGGCAATGACATCATTGATGTTTATCAGGATTTTGGGATGGATTTTGTGCCTCAGGCCTGGAATGGCAATTTTAATGAGCAGGCGATGCGTGCGTATCTGGACACTCATCCGGATGTTAAATATATAATGGGTTTTAACGAGCCCAACTTTATTCATCAGGCCAATATGACGCCGGCGCAGGTTGCTGCAGAATGGCACCGTATTGAATCTATAGCTGACGATTATGATTTGAAAATTGTGGGCCCTGCCTTGAATTACTCTCCGGATGCACCCTACAATGACCCCTTTGATTGGATGGACGACTGGCTGGATGCTTGTGATGCCATCGGCGGATGCCGCTATGATTTTGTAAATGTACATTGCTATATGAATACCGTAGGGGCATTGGAGTGGTATTTGGGTGAATGGAAACAATATGGCAAACCAATCTGGCTAACCGAGTTTTGTGCCTGGGATGGCATTGAGACGACTGCTACGCAAGCGTATCAGAAAAATTTCATGTTGGAAGCTCTGCCAATGCTCGATAATGACGCGGATGTTTACAGGTATGCATGGTTTGTGGCACGTTCGAGCGGCATTCCTTACAATAGTCTTTTAGGGCCTTATGGAGGTGAATTAACTGAATTGGGCCTCATTTATACCGATCAGTATGAGCCTTCTCCATCAAATGCCATAACACTTCGTGTGATCGATAAAACCAAGGGTGAGGTCACCAGTAGTTCTGTCTGGCCCGAAGAATCAGTCTATGCATGGTTAGGTAACACCACCAACTGGGCGGCCTTGAACAATATGCCAGCCGGAACTCTCGAGGGTAATTGGGTGGGAATGTACAATGGACTGGAAGGTGGAAAATTGGAAAAGACGGAGGAAGAATGGATTTGGTCTTTCTCGTTTTTACCTATGGAAGGCTATACTTACATGTGGAATCCGGGTGTTTGGGTAGATGAGGTCCGAACGGAGAATGATTTGCAGGATATGCATGTAGGCCGCAACCTGGAGTTCACTGTAGATAACAATGGGAATGTCACTGGTGAATTGACTCTGGTAATTGAGAATGCCACAACAGCAGTGCCGGTGGAATCTGAAATTTCCCTGAACATTCCAGAGGGATACAGCTATTCTGATTTTGTATCCCTGGCCCCCAATCCTGCCAGTGAAGTGGTTCATATTTTCTCTCCTATTCAGGTGGAAGCTGTAAGCGTTTACGACTTAAGTGGCAGGCTGATGTTGAAGGAAAAAACCAATGGAAGCGTAGTCGTTAGTTCTTTAACTCCTGGTCATTACATCATGCAGATCCAGGCTGCTGAGAATCAGGTGGCAACAAAAAGATTGACTGTTAAGTAAAAGATTGACACGTATTTTATTAACCTTAATAAATAGAAATCATGAAAAAAATTAGCTTATTGAGTTTAGCAATTGTTTTAGCCATTACTACAATGGTTGCCCAGGAGGTCGAGTATTATGGGATATGGACCAATAATCCGGATATTCAGAACAAGTGGGGAGTGGATGATGTCAACCGACACATGTACATCTGGGAAAGCACACTTGGGGAAAGTGGCGTTCCACCTGCTGTTTCTTATGGGGATCCTCTGGGTTTTACGGGTTTGAATCCTGATTGGTGGGGTTTTGGATTGTGGGACAATTTGGGAGCAGACCTTTCAGCCTTTGCCGATGGGTACCTGGTCTTCTATATAAGAAGTAATCATACACAAAACATCGAAATCATTATAAGCGATAATACCGCCGCAGAAAATGAAATATTATGGGCATTAACAACGGCTGATTTTCCGCGTGACAACGAGTGGCACCAAGTGGCACTACCTGTAAGTGAAGCGGTTGCTGCCGGAGTTGATTTAAGTTCGATGGGACATGTATTTGCTGCAAAAGGTGCTGGCAGACCCGGTTTAATCGCTTTTGATGATATCCACTATGTGTCAGATTATGAGTCTACATTTTTACCTGAAAGAAAGTTGCCTTCTGTTTCTATTTCTCCAAATCCAGCCACCAATGAATTTGTGATTCAGTTAGATGGTGAAGTCGAGCGTGTCGCTGTTTTTGAGATTCTGGGAACAACGGTTTATGCAGAAACCGGTCTATCCGGTGTGAGCAGCAAGCGGGTTAATACTTCAGACTGGGCTAAAGGTCTTTATTTGGTGGTAGTAACCGATATAAAAGGCCAAAAGCGCATAAGTAAGTTAAGCGTAAATTAAGCGCTTGCCCGAGTTAATAATCTTTTTATTCCTCATTTATGAAGCTTTATTCCCTCATATTTTTGTTTGTCCTTGTAGTCTTTGTGGGTTTTTCTCAACAGCCGGTTCCCGTTGGTAGTGGAAGTTATGCCGAATATGTGCCTGAGTCGGTTTACGATGAAGGAGCCTACTTTGGGAAGACCTACAGAGAGTTGCAAGGCAATTGGCCATGGTATATTCATCCCACTAAAACACAAGAAGCTATTCCCACCAATGATTGGTGGACGGCAGCGATATTTGAACAATACACTGGTCGCCTGGAAGCATTTCCGCAGCGTGTAGAAGGCACTTCCAGCGGCATCAGGGTTTCCGTGCCTACTTCCTTTGTAATGCCTGATGACAGAGGGTTAACCACCAATGCCGATACATGGATTTATATTAAAGCAACAGTTGACCCTGAACAGTCAGGTGAGAGTGAAATTTTTGCCGATTTTGAATCCGAATTTTATCCTTCTGGTTGGCAGATATCAGAGAACCCTCCTTATCCGGGTCCGGTTTCTCTGGGTGACATTGATCAGTCCCCAGCACCATTTGGCTTTTTAGGCAGCCGATTTATAAATACCTTTTATGGTGATGCTCCTCAGGTCAGTCTAACTTCACCAGCATTCGTCATTGAACGAAATCATATCCACATGTTGGTTGGGGGCGGCAATAACCCCGATGATACCTATGTAGGATTGTTTATCAATGGCCAACGCGTCTTGTCTGAAACAGGAGAAAACAGCGGGGCACTCACCTGGCGGAGAATGGATGTTTCTGCCTACATAGGGCAATCAGCTGAGATCCGAATTGTGGACGCCTCCTCCGGGGGTTGGGGTTTTATCATGTGCGACAACATTGTGTTCAGTGATTCTCCAGAGGTCAGTAGTTCTTTCTCTAGCAGCTTTTGGCCTCAGGATGCAAAAGTGTATGACTGGTCCGATTTGGGAGTGGTTTTCAGGTTAGAAGACGACCATCAGAATCGCATGGACGGCACAGTGGTTCATGGAGTCCCTTTTACCTTTATCGATATGGAAGGCGTAAAGCCCATCATGGAAACAAGTGCTGTTCCCCAGCAAATTTTTGATGGCTCGGGGGCACTTGTCTCTTCATTTCCGGTTGTCACCAACACCCTGGTTTTGAAAATGGATGGCGATTTGCTTGGTGTGCATGCGCCCTATGGTTCTCAATTTGATGTCAACCCTGGTGGGGGGTATTCGGTGACTTTCCCAACAGAGGATAATCACTACCTGGTGGTGTCATGGATTCCTGATGAATCCCTGATTGTTTTATATGATGACCATGCCAGAAACAAAGTGGTGGATAGTCGTTTTGAATGGGATTATCAAGTGACCAATGGTCAAATAGTTTCCGGTTTTAATTTTGAAACAAAGCATTATGAAAGTGGCCTTGCTAATCAGCCAACATTACTGGCCCTGCTTCCACATCATTATAGAAACACCACCCATCCATCCTTGATACCCGGTGCCGATTATAAAACCATGAGGGGACAAATGCATACGACTTCAGGGTCGTCCATTGAAATTGCTTATAATTTTGGTGGTATGCCTCCGTACCTGCCTGAACCGCTCAATCTCAGCGAAGTTCAGCAACAGCGGCTTTATGATATGATTACCACCCGCGTGGCACATTCCAACAGTTCCCGCAATGGAAATACCTATGCCAAAGGATTTGGAGAGGAAACCAATATTATGTTGATGGCAAAACAGCTGGATCATCCCGGCTTTGGTACTATTAGGGACAATGTTAAAAATGAATTGATTGACTGGCTGACTTTCGACCCGGGTGAGGCTGCTGAGGGCCAATATTTTTTTACACAATATCCTGAGTTTGGAGCCCTGATTGGTTTTCCCTCCGGCTATGGTTCACAAGCGCTGAATGATTTGCACTTCCATTATGGTTATTTTATTATGGGAGCCGCAAGGTTAATGATGGTAGATGATGCGTTTAAAAATGAGTATGGAGAAATGGTGAAGGAGATTGCCAAATCCTTTGCCAATTGGAAGCGTTACGGAGAAAACGACGATTCAAAGCAGCCTTTTTTGAGGACCTTCGATCCCTATATGGGCCATTCGTGGGCCGGGGGAATTGGCAGCCCATGGGATGGAAACAACCAGGAATCCACCTCTGAAGCTACCCATTCATGGTTTGCGATCTATCTTTTGGGCGTAGCCCTTGAAGATGATGAGATTATGTCGCTAGGGGCCACTGGTTTTACCCTGGAAGGCATTGCCACTGCCAATTACTGGTTTAATCGACACGGGGATCTGCCTCAGGAGTATGCCTTTGATTATGTAGGCATTAACAGAGCCAATAATTTGGCCATGGCCACTTATTTTCATGGTGACCCCGCATGGGCCATTGGCATACAGTTTGTCCCCTGTAATTTCTATTATCATTACTATTTGGGTGATGATCCGGCGTTGGCTGCCGCCACTTATGATGGTATGCTTGAAGACAGGATCACTTTTGGTGAAGCCAACAATACGGATTATTATGAGAATATTTCCAAGATGGGTGCTTATCTCGGCGGCTACCATTTGAATTACATCCAGGCTTATGACCCCTCACTGGTAGCTTCAATGCTGGATGATTTATATGAGAATGAGGGCGGAGAATGGACCGATCATGTTAATGTAGCAGTCAATTACTATACGTCAAATGCGAATGTAACCTATGGCCGACCGGCCACAGGCTACCATACCAGTCTTCCCACTGGAGCAGTCTATGAAAACCCTGCCAACGGTGAATTAACTTACCTTGTCTACAACCATTCAGCATCCGCTAAAGATGTCGGAATTTACAAAGATGGCGCTTTAATTGAAACCATTACGGTTGGTCCGCGTCAATTTTATAATTCGCAAAACACCAACCAGCGTCCGGTTGTTGAGGCAGGCAGCAACATCAGTATCCAGTCACCTGAAAATTCTGTGGTGCTCGACGGTTCTGAAAGTTATGACCCGGATGGAACCATTACCAGTTATGAGTGGAGTTTAATCAGCGGAGGAACGGCAACCATTGTCAACCCCAATGCAGTTGAAACCCGGGTCAATGATCTGACGCATGGCGTTTATCTTTTTCAATTAAAAGTGACAGATAACGATGGCGCCTCGCGTACTGGTCAGGTGACTGTTACGGTAATACCGGATGTTACCGAAATCAACATAGCATTAGATAAACCCGCATGGGCTTCTTCCATTCAGGAGCCGTGGTTCCTTGAGGGCATTAATGATGGCCAGTTGGGTACCCGCTGGGGCAGTGAAATGGGGGTTGATCCGCAATGGGTGGTAATTGATCTGGCGTATGAATATCAAATTGTGGATGTCATCCTTCACTGGGAAGGTGCTTATGCAACGCATTACGAAATCCAACTCAGTAATGACCCGGACTTTAACGATTATACAGTTTTGGCAAGTATTGAAGATGGGGACGGGGATGTGGATGCCATTTCGGTCGATAATTTAGCCTTTGGCCGCTATATCCGATTTTTTGGTATCCAGCGGGGAACCCCATACGGTTATTCATTATTTGAGTTTGAAGTATATGGTCGTTCCACCCCCACCTCAACAATGCCAAGTGTTGTAAATGCCGAATTTGATCTTTTCCCCAACCCGTCTGATGGTCATTTTTATTTTCAGTCGAGTTGGGTCAATTACGACATTGAGATTTATAGTTTGCAGGGAGTGAGGTTGTTTGGGCAGTCCTCGTTAAGTGGGTCTGTTGAGCTGAATGTTTCCAATTTACCGGCTGGCATCTATCTTTTCAGAGTTGTTTCGGGTGAGGCATCCTTTGTAAAACGCATCGTCATACAATAAATTTAAGGCTACAATTATGCAAGTGAAGAACCATTTGTTTAGATACTCATGGCTGTTGTCATGCTTTTTATATTTGAGTTTAGCTGGTGGTTTTGCTCAGAAATACAGTGGTTTATCCGCCTTTTCATCAGACGGGCAGGCACCTACAGGTATTTTTGACGGAAATACTACTGCCGGTTTGTGGCAAGATGCAGATAATGTGGATGATGCCTGGCTGGTTGTTGATTTGGGCAGTGAGCAGGCAGTTGGCACCGTAAAGATTTTCTGGGAAAATGCCAACGCCAAAGCCTATAATCTCAGTTTCTCCAACGACAATGTTTCCTATTGGGGTGCCTTAAATTATACGGATATGGCACCCGGAAATCGCGTGGATGTGCTGAAGGATCTGGGTCTAACTTGTCGCTACATTAAAATGCAGGGAGTTACGCGTCAGATGGACTATGGTTATGCCTTGTTTGAATTTGAAGTGTTTGAGCCTTTTTTACCAGCACTGACGGCTTTGGCCGTCAGTGCTGGTCAGGATGTTGTAGCGGTGGGCAATGAGTTATCACTTACTGCCCAGGGGCTTGACCAGGTTGGTGAGCCTATCGGGATTGAAGGGGAGGTTATGTGGACTGTAGATGCTCAAGGGGCCACCATCAGTTCTGAGGGCGTGTTTTTGGCCCAGCAGCCTGGATTGTATCAGGTAACAGCGCTCGGTGGCGGGGCTGAAGGAAGCGTTTGGATAGAGGCTTTGCCAGCCAATCCCAATGTGGCATTGGGAAAAACCTATACTTCCTCGTCAGGTACCCCTGTGGAAGCATTTGATGGTAACCCGCACACCCGATGGGAGAGTACCTTTTCTGACCCGCAATGGATTCAGGTTGATCTTGGGCAGATGCATGCTGTATCTGATATCCTTATTTCCTGGGAAGGGGCTAACGCCAGTGCTTATGTCATTGAAGCATCGGTGGACGGAAGCACCTGGAACGAAGTGCTCACTCGGGCAGACCAACCTCAGGGTGAAAGAGTTGACAGGATGTATGGTTTAGATTTTGAAGCGCGGTATGTGCGACTTACAGGTTTAAATCGCAATACCGTGTATGGCTATTCTATATGGGAAATGGGAGTTTATGGCGTTCAGGGTGGTGGCGTTGTTGATAATGAGCCGCCTACAACTCCTGGTAGTTTCTTTGGAAGCCCTGCTGTTTATGCTGTGTTCCTGACATGGAATTCATCTGAAGACAATGTGGGTGTGGATCATTATAAGATTTTTAAGGATGGGGTTTTCAATGCTTTGATGGATGCGAATACTACATCAATGACCATTAGCGGCCTTAACCCCGGCACTACTTATCAATTGAGTATCCGGGCTTATGATGCTGCCGGAAACGGCTCAGACGAGGCTGCCATTTCTGTGACTACTGAAGAAAGATATGTGGATGATGGTGAAGCCCGGTATGGCATTGGGAATATAGCCTTGGCCATGTCCACCGAGAGTTCAGCACTGGCAGGAGATGGTGGCAATGTATCCTCTTTTGCCGTGGACGGAAACAAAGGGTCCAGATGGGAAAGTTCGGCTGAAGACAATGCCTGGATGTCTGTTGATCTTGGGTTGTTCTATCACATTGACAGGGTAATATTGTATTGGGAGGTAGCTTCTGGCAAGCATTATTTGATCCAGGTCTCCGACGATAATGTTAACTGGGCAACAGTGGCCGAGTATTTTTCAGAAGAAGAGTTGCCGCATGAAGTCAGGACCGACGAGTTGACTTTTGAGCCGGTAACGGCCAAGTATATACGTTTACAGGGAGTCGAAAGGAATACGCCCTGGGGCTATTCTCTTTTCGAATTTGAAGTATATAGTCCCGGAAGCGGGCCGGATGATGTGCCAGATCCGAACCCCAATCCAAATCCTCTTCCGGTTCCGCCTGGCCCTTCTACTTTCGCTGTTCTTGCTCCCGCTCAGCAGTCCATGATTATTGAAACTCGCCGACCTGCCCTTAGTTGGGAGCCGGTGGATGGGGCTATCAGTTATGAGGTATGGGTCAATATTACCCGTGATGATTATGACTGGTACGCGTGGGGCAGTTTGTTAGATCGCTTTACCAAAGTCGCCGAAGTTACTTCGACCAGTTATGTGATGGAAGAGGATTTGACCGACAGGTGGACCTACAAGTGGTATATCGTGGCCCAAAAGCCTGAAGGGTTGGCGTATTCCGATCTCGGGGTATTCAGTCTATACCTGCCTGTAATTACCCCTATAAGTGATGGCATCGCTATTGTGAATGGCGCCCGGGATTTGAATAAGAATGGGGTGATGGATGATTATGAGAATTGGCGTCTGCCGGTTAATCAGCGGGTGGATGATTTGATGTCGAAAATGACCATGGAAGAGAAGGCCTTGCAGATGTTTTACAACGCACAATCTTTTCCCAGAGCAGGATGGGCTTTTGGTCCAGGTACAGTCAATGATATGTTTGAACGACAAAAGCTGGCCGCACAAACCCGATTGGGCATACCCTTTGTTTCAGCCGGCGATAACATTCATGGGTACAAAACCACGTATCCGGTTCAAAGTGCTTTAGCTGCCACACGGGATATGGACTTGGCCTATCAGTGCGCGGTCATTCACCGCAAGGAGCAGTTTGCAGTCGGCGCCAGAGGGGTTTTAGGTCCCCTTGCCGAAGTTGGTACTAAGGTGCTATATCCCCGAATTCAGGAGGGCTGTGGCGAAGATGCCGAATTGGCAGCAGCCATGATGCGCGCCATGATCTGTGGTTTGCAGGGAGGCCCGGAAGTAAACCCTTCATCAGTAATGGTGACCACTAAGCATTGGCCTGGACAAGGTGCTGGTGGTGAGGCGGTAGTGGTTTATGATGCTGTTACGGCAAAATACCATTTAAAACCCTGGTTTGCGCACATGGATGCAGCCGGAGCAACTGTTATGCCCGGATATGCAGGCAGTACCTATCTTGATCCCGGTGGCCCGGGTGCTGGTGACAGTAAAAAGATCCTGGATTATTTGCGGGAGGTGGTAGGCTTTGAAGGGCCTGTGTGTACCGACTGGCTGCCTTATGGTGCATGGGTTAATGCTGCCAATGCAGGCTCTGATATTATGGGAGGTGCTGATCCGGGAGCTGCCGGCTTTAGTCTGCAAAACTTTATTGACAATGTGCCGGAAGAGCGCATCAATGAAGCCGTACGGCGCATTTTAACGCTTAAGTTTAAGTTAGGGGTTTTTGAAGATCCCTACGGTGATCCGGTGAATGGCCAAAATGCATGGGCTACGGAAGACAGCAAGGAAGTCGCTGTTGATGCAGCCAGAAAAGCCATGACCTTGTTAAAGAACAATGGCGTTTTGCCCTTACAGATGCCCTATGGGTCCAACCTGTTGGTTACCGGCTCACGCGCCAATGACGGGGATGGTTACCGCATCTGGACCAGCTATTTTAACCGCGAGCTGGGTGCCAAAACCATGTATGAAGCCATTGCAGCAAGGGGACAGGAGGACGGATTCAACGTCACCCAGGATGCAGAATCCAATCCCTCGGTAGCTGTGGTTGTGGTTGGTGAACCTACCTATACACATGGGACCATGTGGGCTACTGAAAAGCCGTGGGTCCATGATGCCCATTACCAGGTAGGTGATTATACAGAACATGATTTAACCACACTGAATGAAGTGGCGGCAATGAATATACCAATGGTCGTAGTGGTGATTATGCCTCGTCCATATATCATTGAGGCACTCCTTGAGATGGCAGATGCTGTTATTATTGCTTACCGACCCGGAGATGGTGGAGGAGAAGGTCTCTCACAAGTGCTTTTTGGCGATTATGCGCCTAGCGGCAGGTTGCCCTGGCAACTGCCTCGTTCCATGGAGCAGATTGGTTCTGACCATGTATCCAATCAGGCTGAACGCTGGGATCTGCCCTTTGATTTAGGCGCAACAGCAGCAGAAAGACAAGAGATACGTTCTAAAATTGCCAACAATGAACCTCTTTATCCGGTGTACGGAGATCCCCTATTTCAGTATGGTTTTGGAATTCAGGGTTATGGATCGGGAGAGGAGGATGACATTATAGTAAACGTGGAAGATCTGTCATTCCCCGATAAAGAGCCAGGCATACGACTGTATCCAAATCCTGTACAGGATTGGCTTAACATTGACTGGCCATCAGATGAAAGACTTACCTCCTTACAAATTTTTACTTTGGATGGGGTAAAAGTTATGCACCTGACTTCTGGGCCTGATGATCAAGCTCATAGGGTAAACCTTTCAGAGCTCAAAATGGGTATGTATTTGTTGAAAATGGATACCCAAAAGTCAACTGTCACGCAATTGATAATCAAAAAATAGCATTTAGATTGGCGTTTGAAAGGCTGGTTATTGAAATAACCGGCCTTTCTTGACTATTGTTTGAAGGAACTATTAATGGACCTATTTAATTAATCAAGATAGCTACCAATGATTTCCAGAAAGTAATCTCGGGCAACAGGTTTTGAAAGATAATTATTGAACCCGGCTTTAAGCGCATTTTCCCGATCTTCATTTAGGGCATAAGCAGTCTGAGCAATAACAGGTAAGAGCGGTTTTAATCCTTTGATTATTCGTGTCGCTGTATAACCATCCATGACAGGCATTTTAATATCCATTAATACCAATGAAATATTTGGATGATTTTTTACAAAATCCACCGCTTCCTTTCCATCCCAGGCGTGGAGTATTTTAACTTTCGTTGGGGACAGTATTTCTTCAATATAACAGTAATTAAACATCTCATCTTCTGCAATAAGGATGACATGACTATCCCAACTTTGATAAAATTCCGACTCAGATGGTAAATCTTGATGACCATTGCTTTCATTGCATTTTATATAGGGAATTGTAAAGGTAAAAGTTGAACCTATACCTGGTTCTGAATTAACGAAAATACTTCCGCCAAGTTTTTCAACCAATGCCTTGGAAATGGATAACCCCAATCCGTTTCCCCCATAATTGCGGGTAAATGTTGTTTCAACCTGCCTAAAATGTTTAAAGACAATAGGCTGATCCTCCAGGGCGATGCCGATACCAGTGTCTTTGACGTAAAAAGCAATTAAGTTCTCCTTTAATTTATAGCCAAATTCGATTCGGCCCACTGAGGTAAATTTTAAGGCATTGCTCAAAAGGTTGCAAAGGACCTGCCGAAGCCTGTGCTCATCCGTTTTTGTTATGATATGCTCATTTTGGGGATCCGTTATAAGAAATAAATCAACCTTTTTTAAATCCCCCTGCTTCTTATATTGCTGAAGTAGCTCTTTCAATAATTTGTCAACATTAACAGTTTCTGATGAGATGGTAATTTGCCCTGCTTCAATTTTTGATATATCTAGAATATCATTTATAACAGTTAAAAGTTGTTCTCCATTTGAGCCTATAATTTCAACAAATTGCTCAGTTTTTTCTTGAGTTAGGTCAGGATCTTTGAGAAGACCCGAAAACCCCATGATTGCGTTGAGGGGAGTACGAATTTCATGGCTCATATTGGCCAGGAATGCCGACTTAAGCTTATCTGATTCCTCAGCCTTATTTTTCGAAACAATCAGGTCAGTATTTATCTTTCGAATATGGTTTATACTTTCCGTTAGCTCTTCATTAAGCGATAAATATTCTGCGTTTAAAGTATGGTATTCTATATTTTGTTTCTTCAGGTTATGTTCACTCTCTTTTAATGCAAGTTCTGTCTCCTTGCGGTCAGTGATATTGTGAACCATGCCAACCAATCCTGAAATCTGTCTTTGCTCGTTATATATGGGTATTTTAGTGGTTAGCACCCAATGTTGTTTCCCTTTTGTATCGAAAAAAAATTCCTCGCGATTAATTACAGGTTGACCTGTTTTCATAATAGACCTATCGTCCTCGTAGCTGCGGTTGCCATTATCTTCTGAAAAGATTTCCAAGTCGGTTTTTCCAATAATCTCAGCTTCAGATTTGAATCCCATAAATTCAATATCGGCTTTATTGGCTACTATTTTACGGCACTCGGTGTCTTTTATATAAATGATATCGGGTAAATTATCTATGAGGGTGCGAAGTAGCATACGTTCGAATCTGGTGGCTTCTTCTGCCATCCTTTTTTGATTGCGGACCTCTGCTTCCCGCAATTCGCGTTCAAATGCAGGAACAAGCCGTTTAAGATTGTTTTTCATGATATAATCATGGGCTCCAGCTTTCATAGCCGCTACAGCGGTTTCTTCTCCCATAGTGCCGGAAACTAAAATAAACGGAATATCTATTCCAGTTTCTTTAAACTTAGCCAATGCATCGAGTCCAGAGAACTTGGGCATGGAGTAATCAGAAATAATGCAATCCCAGGTTTTATGCATTAAAGCCTCACGCATGGCTTCGGCTGTTTCTATCCGCTCGTAATAAATATCGAAACCTCCGCTAACCAGTTCATCTATCTCTAAAATAGCATCGTCCTCGTTATCCTCAATTACAAGGATATTAATTGTTTTTTTCATATCAACCGATGTTTTGCGGTGGAACCTCATTAAGCACAAGCCAATATAAACCCAGTTGCTTGATTGCTTCTGAAAATTGCTCAAAATCAACGGGTTTACGGATATAGCTATTGGCTCCTAACTGATAGCTGTTTATTATATCCATATCTTCTTTCGAAGAAGTTAGGATAATAACGGGTAAAAGCTCAGTGAGTGCATTGGAGCGAATTTGTTTTAGTACTTCCAGTCCATCCACTTTTGGCAATTTAAGATCCAGTAATATGATCTGGGGTAATAGCTTCGAATTACGGTCTTTATATTTTCCTGTTCCGAACAAATAGTCAAGTGCTTCTTCTCCATCACGAGCAATTATTACCTCATTCTTAATGTTGTTGTCCTTAAATGCCATTAGGGTTAATAATTCATCATCCGGATTGTCTTCAACAAGAAGAATATTTTTTGCTATAGTTGTCATTTTTTTAGTTTTTAAATGTAAAATAGAAGGTGGCACCTTTATCCACTTCACCTTTGACCCATATTGTTCCCTGGTGCCTGAGCATTATTCGCTGTACCGTTGCCAGGCCAATACCAGTACCTTCAAATTCAGAAGTGCGATGAAGTCGTTGAAATGCCCCGAATAGCTTGTCCACATACTTCATATCGAAACCTACACCATTGTCCCTGATATAATAAACCGTTTGTTCATCCTTTAAAAAAGTTCCGAATTCTATTTCTGACACAGGTTGGTTTCTTGAATATTTCCATGCATTGCCAAGGAGGTTTTGCAAGGCAATATGCATTAAGTTCCGGTCAACCTTCGCCATTATTTCCTGCTCTATTGAAAAGTTGACTTTTCTTTTAGGATTTGAAGCCTTAAGTTCTGAGGCAATTGATTCTATCATCGCTGAAAGGTTTGTTGTTTCAGAGAACATTTCAATTTGCGAGAGTTTTGCCAGTTTCAAAAGGTCGTCTATAAGGTGCCCCATTTGTTGACTGGCATTCTTAACCCGCATAAAGTAGTCTTTGCCCTGTTCGTCAAACAGCTCGCCATAATCCTTCAATAATTTGTTGCTAAATCCATCTATACTTCGCAAAGGGGCACGTAAATCATGTGATACTGAATAGGAGAATGCCTCCAGTTCTTTGTTGATGGCTTCGAGTTCCTGGGTACGTTTGGCAACCCTGATTTCAAGTTCGCTGTTAATGTCTTGTGACTCCTTATAAAGCTTTGCGTTTTCAATGGCAAGAGCAGCGCGTTGCGCCAGTTCTTTGGCGAAATCAAAATCCTTTTCGTTAAAATGCCTTCCTGATTCTGCCAGGACAAGGGTAAGGATGCCATAAAGTTTATTACGGATAAGCAGAGGAACAATAATGACTGATTTAAGTCCTACTTTGCGTATTAATTGCAGCTCTTCCGGATCTTTTGCAAAAGTTGTGATTAATTCATCTGAAATGTCTTTATATAATTTAGCTTCCTTGCTATTGATTACTTGATATATTCCCTGCAGGGCATGAGGATCTGATCGATATCTCTGGGCTAATTCATAGACCAATTTGGTTTTTTCCGGATCGACATGCGATGCAACTAAACACTTTAACAAGCCGCCCCCTTCAACCTCGTCTATAGCACACCAGTCTACAACTTTTGGTGTCAGCATTTGGGCGATATTTACCAGTGTGTCAGAATAATTGAGCGAAGAGGCCAGTGTTTCACTTACTTCAGTTAGGAAAGTGAGTCGCTCATTATTCTCATTCATAGCTACACGGGCCGCCTTTTCTTCCTGCAAAGCGCGTCCCAATTCGGCTGTTCGTTCAACAACCAATTGTTCAAGGTTTTCATTCAGTTTTTTTATTTCAGATTCTATTTCTTTATTTCTTGAAATGTCCCGTATGGCAGCAATTATCATGGCATCAGCTTCCATTTCAATTTTCACGGGACTTAGACTGATCTCTACCGGGAATTCCGTACCGTCTTTTTGTTTGCCATACAATTCCATCCCTAATCCCATGGCTCGTGCTTTTGCATGCTTGTTATAGTCCAGGCGATGTCCCACATGGCTCTTATGAAAGCGTTGAGGAATAAGGATTTCTATTTCATTACCAATAAGCTCTTCTCTTTGAAATCCAAATAGTTTCTCTGTTTGTGCATTTACCATCTTTATTTTACCATCCTTGTCTGTAATAACCATTGAATCAGGAGCAGACTCCAGTAAGACCATGAATTTGGCTTCTGATTTTTTTCTTGCTGATATTTCAGCTTCGAACTCTTTTGCGGTTTTCAGGGCTAATGCAACGGGGAAGAATTTATAAATAGCGATAACCGTTATCCATGAAACAATGGCGGTCATTAGCCGTAGCAATGCGCTTAACTTATAATTTGGCCACCAAAATATGACGGCGTCCATAAGATGCGTTAGCCCACAAAAAAGGATAAATGCTCCGAATAACCAAAATACACTTGGCAAAGGGATATTGGGTTTCTTTTTTATAAACTGTATTAAAAAGAAAGGAATAGCAAAATAAGCGGCCCAAATAGCGACATCTGAAATAATATATAGCCAACCATGAAACTCTGTCCACTCTCCGCAGTGCCATCTCGCCGGCCAGTTGTCGGTTGTGAAGAATTGTTCAAAAAATTCAGATGTCTGGTTCATAGTGATTATTTAATGGGTTAATCACAAACTATGACTGAAATTATTCTACCATGAAAACGAGCTAATGCTAAAATTGGGGGCCCTGCAATTTTCTGATATGTTTTTATTTTCCGAATCAATTTCAGGTCCCTTTATCAAATTTACGATATAATTACCTTATTATTGCCCTGAAGTTATTTTTATTTAAACTAATTCTAAGTAGTCGTTTGGATTTGCCTTTCTGGTAGCCATGGGGTGCTATTAATAGGCACGAAATTGGATAAACGCAATGGAAGAATCCCTTTACGAAAATCTCAATGCCATTATTTACTTAAATGACAAGAATTATAAGTGAAGACAAGAATTTCTGCAGCGTCAAAACACTGACTAGATTTTAGTGAATTAATTCTCACAAATAGGATCATAAGAAAAAAGACCTGACAACAAAGTTGTCAGGTCTTTTAGGTACCCAGAGCCGGGATCGAACCGGCACAGGGGTGAACCTACTGGTGTTTGAGACCAGCGCGTCTACCAATTCCGCCATCTGGGCAAACTTCTTTAAGATTTTTGCGTGGCAAAGATAGGATTTTGCACCTTTCCTTCCAAACAAAAAGGCACTTTAGAAAGGGATAAATTTCATTATTTTTGCAAGGGCTTAATAATCTGGGATGATACATAAGGCAAGAGGAATAGTTTTAAACCATACACGCTACGGGGAGACCAGTGCCATCGTGCATATCTACACCACCGTCTTTGGCATGCAAAGTTACATGGTCAATGGCGCTTATGGCAAAAAGAAGAAGGGAAACATAGTATTGATGCAACCTTTGAATGTGCTTGATTTGGAAGTGTATCACCATGAAAATAAGGATATTCACCGTATTAAGGAGTTCCGTCTGGAGGCCTTGTTATCCTATATTCCCTATTCGCAAACTCGGCGGGCACAAGCTTTTTTGCTGACCGAGATTCTTGGGCGGGTTCTTAGGGGGGAAGGGGCCAATCCCCCATTGTTTCATTTTATTGAAGAGTCCATTGGGATGTTGGATTCAGACCAGGTTGGACTCGAGAATTTCCACATTTGGTTTTTGTTTCAGTTGACCCGATTTTTGGGTTTTCAACCACATGATAACTACAGTGAGGAAATGGCCTGGTTTGATTTGGGCGAAGGTTGTTTCGTGAGCCGGGAACCGGCTCATCCGCATTATTTATCTTCAGAACTAAGTCTGCGCATTCATCAGATGGGGCAACTCGACCGCAAGGACTTGTCGGCCATTGCTGTCCATGTGAATGAGCGTCGACAGTTGCTGGAAGCCTTGGTTTTATTTTATGAATTACACCAGCCCGGAATAGGTAAGATCAGGTCGATCAGTGTATTAAGAGATCTGTTTATTTAGTGATTTTAATTTGAAGAAAGCGCCTGAATATTTGACCAGTGACCCCAATTCTTATTACCATCTGTGATATGTGTAGGACAAAGGCCAAAGATTATACGTGCATTTGTAGAAAAATGGCGGTAAATTTGCTTAAGGTTGCACACATCAATACACCTTAATCATGATTTATTCAAAGCTTTTTTCAATAGATTTGGGGCTCGTTGCCACCTTAAGTGAAAATGCCAGATTAGCAGGAGCCATTGATTTAGCAGGTAATTACTTGTCGGACGACCTGCCGTCCTCCATTGCCAATGATTTAAAAAATCTGCCTGATGACATGTTTAATCGGGTGGTGTCAACCTATGGGTTAATTGAGCTACGACAGGAGATCTCCAATAAAATGCGATTCCAGTTTGATCGAACTTACTGTCCCGAAAAGGAAATAACCATTACCAACGGATCCAACCATGCCTTATTCGCTGCAATGACGGCTTTTTTGGAGGAGGGGGATGAAGTCATTCTTTTTGAACCTGCCGCAGAGAATTATTTGCCCATCATTATGTTGAGCGGCGCCCGGCCAATATATGTGACACTAAAAGAGCCTGATTTTCACATCGACTGGGAAGAAGTGACGCGCAGGGTTACGGGTAATACCAAAATGATTATCATTAATACACCACACAACCCGACCGGTATGGTGTTATCCGAACTGGATATGCTGCGATTGCAGAAGGTCATAAATGGCACCCGAATAATAGTTCTGAGCGATGAGTGCTTTGAACATCTGATATACGATGGGGCTTCGCACCAAAGCGTGGCCTTGTATCCTAAACTGGCCGAATGCAGCATTATTGTCAATTCCATGTCGCAAAGCTGCCGTGTTGCATGGCCGGTAGGTTACTGCGTTGCACCTGCTGACATGATGCAACAGATTCGCTACATTTTACATGTGACCGATGGTGGTCATTTTGCCCCTTTGCAAATGCTTTTGGCCCAGTGCCTGGCCAAGAAAGAGATCTACCGTGATTTGGCGCAACGATACGGTCGAAAGCGCGATCGCTTCAATCAGATGATGACCGAGCGTACGCGCTTTGTGCCAGTCTCCACCAATGGCACTTGTTACCAGTTGTTCAGTTATGCCAAAATATCTGACGAGCGAGATAAAGAGTTTGCCAGACGATTGTTTGATGAGTTAGGGGTAGCCACCGTTCCTTTCAGCACCTTCTTTCATGAAAAGCAAAAGCGGTCCTTACTCCGGTTCAACTTCGGTCGCCCGGATGAATTGCTGGACAGGGCAGTGGAAGCATTGAGCCGTCTTTGATACTTTCCGCTACAAAATTTGAAATCTTTCGAAATTTACCCTATTTTTGCACATCCTAAACCGGACAGGTAACTGTTCCGTGCGGCCTCATAGTTCAAGGGATAGAACGGAAGTTTCCTAAACTTCAGATTCAGGTTCGAGTCCTGGTGAGGCTACAAAAACCCGCTGATTATCAGCGGGTTTTGCATTACAAGTGTCCCGATCAGTGTCTTTTGCCTGCAAATGTTTACTCGTCTTATTTAAAAACCTGATTACGCTTTTTAGATGTTTGTATAGCATTTGTTTTCAGCACTTTGTGTTTTGAGTCACGTCTCTTTTAAATAAGAAATTGAGATTAATCTATAGTTTTTTCTATTTTAAATTATTTAACAGCCCCGAATTTTTAATTGCAAGAACTACCCCTACAATTTGCTGATCTTGTTTTTGGGAAGAAACCTCATCTTTTATGGCATAAGACCACAATTCATTTTTATCATATTCATCCATGGGATGAATATGAATGTACTCAGCTATTCTTACCGCATATTTTTTATTTTTGGCTGATTTTGTGTATTTCCCTTTGGGGATACCTTTAACAAATCCTTCTTCGCATAAACCAAGAAAAGCACTCTTGGGACATGACTTAATTTGGGATTCTTTGGAATCAGTAACTTCCTTCATCGCTTTTGACCATGCATCTTTAGGATGTTGTGCAGGATGTTTTGTCAATATCTCAACAGCTAAAACAGCAGCTCTTCCATATTGATTGGAGCTATTTCTGCTCATATTGGATTGTTATTTGGATGAAAACTTCTAATTAATTCACATAAATCTACAGACTTCAAATAATAGTTCAAAATTTTATTTCAATAAATCATGCAGTTAAATTTATTTGAGCATGAAACATATGAAAGGCTGGGACTAGTTACAAGCTCAAAAAATACTTATGCTTTTTTCCTATCTTAGCGCTTTAGCCACACAACAAATTTTAACAGACACTCACCAATGAGCGACGAACAAAAACGTTTACTGAATCAGCAGCTTTGGAATATTGCAAACACCTTGCGTGGAAAGATGGATGCCGATGAATTCCGTGACTACATTTTGGGATTCATATTTTACAAATACCTGTCAGAAAAGATGGAGTTGTATGCCAATGAGATCCTGATTGAAGATAAAATGGAGTATTTGGATATCAATGAAAAAAATGCAGAAGGACAGAAATACTTGGAAGCCATTAAAGAAGAGTCACTGGAAAAACTGGGTTACTTTCTAAAACCATCGGAACTTTTTAAGCAGGTGGCAAAACGTGGGAATGGAAATGGTGAAAAAGAGAGCAATTTTATCATTGAAGATATACAAAAAATCCTGATCAATATCCAGAACAGCACAATGGGTACTGCCAGCGAAGAGGATTTTGATCATCTCTTTGAGGATATGGATTTAAACAGCACCAAACTGGGCAGAACACCAGAGCAACGCAACGAAATCATTGCAAAGGTACTTGCTCATCTCGACAAAATAGATTTTAAACTAGGACAATCCAAAATTGATGTACTGGGTGACGCCTACGAATATCTGATTGGACAGTTTGCCAGTGGAGCAGGTAAAAAGGCGGGTGAATTCTACACTCCACAACAAGCCAGTAAGATCCTGGCACGCATTGTAACCATGGGCAAGACCCGCATCAAATCCGCATACGATCCCACAGTTGGTAGTGGTTCACTGATCCTGCGTTTAGGGAAAGAGTGCGAAGTGTTAAATTTCTATGGACAGGAGCGTAACCGAACCACTTACAACCTGTGCCGCATGAATATGATTTTGCATGATGTGCATTTCAGTAAGTTCGACATCCAACTGGAAGATACTTTGGAACACCCGATGCACGATAAACTTAATGCAGAAGCCATTGTGGCAAATCCTCCTTTTTCTGCTCAGTGGAGTGCCAGTCCGTTACATAGCACCGAAGACCGCTTTAGCGAATACGGAAAACTCGCACCATCCTCCAAAGCTGATTTCGCCTTTATTCAGCACATGATTTACCATTTGGGTGAGAATGGAGTGATGGCAGTGGTAATGCCACATGGCGTGCTTTTCAGGGGTGCTGCCGAAGGACACATACGCAAATACCTGATTGAAGAAAAGAATTATCTCGATGCCGTGATTGGCTTACCTTCCAATATTTTTTACGGCACATCCATCCCCACGTGCATTCTGGTATTTAAAAAGTGTCGTGAACAACCCGATGACATTCTGTTTATTGATGCCAGTAAGCATTTCGAAAAGGTGAAGACCCAAAACTACCTGCGTGATGAAGATGTGGAACGCATTATAGAAACCTATGCCAAACGCATTACAATTGACAAATACAGTTATGTAGCCAGGCTGGAAGAAGTAAGGGAGAATGATTACAACCTGAACATTCCCCGATATGTGGATACCTTTGAAGGAGAAGAGCCCATAGATATTGCTGCAGTAGCATCGGAACTGAAAGAACTTGACAATGATATGAAAGCCATCGATGAAACCATTGAGAAATATTGCAGTGAACTAAACATCTCAACACCATTTTAAGATATGCAAAAATTAGAAGGTTCTCTTGTTGAGAATAGTCGAGGTATGCATGCTGAGCGGAGTCGAAGCATACCTGAATTGCGGTTTTCTGAATATGGAGGGAAATGGGAGAGAATAAAATTGGGTAAGATAACTCTTTTGATTACAGGTGCTACACCAAGTACTATGAATGGGGATTATTGGGGTGGAACTATTAGATGGATGAATTCAGGGGAGCTAAATCTAAAAAGAGTTTATGAAGTAGAAAATCGGATTACTGAGAAAGGCTTAAAACATTCGAGCACCAAGTTAATTCCTAAACATTCAGTGCTTATTGGCTTGGCAGGACAAGGTAAAACACGGGGGACGGTTGCAATGAACATGGTTGAACTATGCACTAACCAATCAATTGCTGCCATATTACCTGCTGAAAACATCTATAATTCTGATTTCTTATATCACAATCTTGATGGAAGGTATGATGAGCTAAGAAAGCTATCAACAGGTGAAGGAGGTCGAGGTGGGTTAAATTTGCAAATTTTAAAATCACTTCCAATAAATCTCCCCACCCTCCCCGAACAACAAAAAATCGCCAACTTTTTCACTGCTATAGACCAGAAGATATCGCAACTCAAACGCAAGAAAACCCTGCTGGAACAATACAAAAAAGGGGTGATGCAGAAAATCTTTTCACAGCAAATACGGTTTAAACCTGCCCTGAGCGAAGTCGAAGGGGATGATGGGAAGGAGTTTCCTGATTGGGAGTTGAGGAGGTTGGGGGAGGTATTTCAAGAATTTAGAAAAGCCTCTACTCTTAATAATCAGTATGAGGTTCTTACTTCTTCTAACAAAGGGTTATTGCTACAAAAAGATTATTATGGAGATAACAGGATAACAGAAAGAGAAAACAAAGGTTTTAATGTAATTCCTGAAGGATTTATCACTTACCGTTCAAGGAGTGATAACGGCATTTTTACTTTCAATATGAATAACTTAGGATTAACAGGAGTAATAAGCACCTATTATCCTGTATTTACGGCTATTGATGGAGATAATAAATTTTTTGTAGAGTTTCTAAATTATCATTGGAAAATTATAAGTGTGTTTAGTGTAGGTACATCCCAAAAAGTATTTCCATTTACCGCTTTTAATCAAACTATTTTAGGAATCCCCTCAAAAGAAGAACAAACCAAAATCGCCAATTTTTTATCGGCAATTGATAATAAAATCCAGCACACCCAAAAGCAGATTGAACGGGCAGAACAGTGGAAAAAAGGATTGATGCAGAAAATGTTTGTTTAGTAAAAAAGACATATCATGAATATTGAAGTCTATAGCGATGAGAGTGGGCTCGAAGCATTAACCAGCAAAGATGCACATGATTACACGGGCATTGGAAGTTTATGGATGCATGCTGATTACCGTATCGAGTTTAAAGCATCTATGAATAACATCAAAGCGAAACACAATATCAATGGTGAATTAAAATGGCAAAAAGTATCACCTGCTTATCTTGACTTATACAAAGAAGTATTAGCGTATTTCTTTTCCACACCACAACTTCGCTTCAGGGTAATTTTAATTGAATCCAGCATTGTAAATAATATAAGATTTCATGATAAAGATGCTGAGCTGGGGTTCTATAAGTTTTATTATCAATTGTTGCACCACTGGATACTTGATTTTAACAGCTACAATATCTATCTCGACTATAAGGTAAACCGCAATAAAGGAAGGTTAAAAGTCCTAAAGGATGTCTTGAATGCATCAAATATTACTTCTGATATCCAACAGGTACAGGCTTTACATTCTGATGAATCGTTAGGGATCCAGCTTGCTGATATTCTAACAGGGCTGGCTACAGCAAAATTCAATTGCGAAATCCGCAGCACTGCGAAAAAAGAATTGATAAGTAGCGTGGAAAAACACATCGGAAGAACCATTGCACATACTCCCAAAAGCGAAGAGAAGTTTAATGTATTTAAAATTAATCTTCAGGGGGGATGGTAATGATGTATTCTAAATTAAAGGCCCACAATATGAAAGAAGCCGAATTAAGAGAGATTTGGCGTAAAGAATACTGTGTGAAAGAGATAATTACATTCGATAGAGTTGCTGTTAAGTTTTATGAAGATATGTTCGATCATGCTTTTTTTGAAAGTGCTAATAGAATTAAGAATGATAAATCCATATTATCCTACAACCGATTGGAAAAAATGTTATGGATTAAAGATACTTTGCAAGATCCTGATGCCATATTGAAAAAAGGATGGAACAAAGACAAAAAGGAGTATTATACCGACAGGCGGGTTGCTGTGGTTAAGGGGAATTATGTGGTAATTATAAGATTCATTGGGTCACTTAAGGCAAAATTTATAACTGCCTACGAAAAAAATGACATTAGAAACATTCTTTCCAGTCCTGATTTTGAGAGAAGTGAAAGATTTTTTGGGTAAAATTAAAAAAACGTTGATTCGGGTTCAACGTTTAAAACCTTTGTAAATTCCAGACCAATGGTAAAGAACACTGTAAAGATAGGATGCTTATATTTCTAAAACAACGAAATTAACAAAATTAACAATTGAGTCATGTTAGCCAAATCAAATAAAAAACGCAGAACATCTTGGCTTGCGTATTTCGATTACCTTCCTCCGAATGGCAGGATGAACTCAATACAAATCTGCGTAAATAATTTACACAATCAAGCGCAATACCAAAACTTTTACGCATTTAAGATTCAGACAATGACCAAACAACCTGAAAATATACTGGAAGAGCAACTCATAACCCAATTACAGGAATTAGGTTATGAGAAGATAACCATCCCCAATGAAGATGCCTTACTTGTCAATCTGAAGACCCAATTGGAAAGGCATAATGGTGTTGTTTTTTCCGACAAGGAGTTTGATAAGGTCTTGAACATCCTGAGCAAAGGTTCGGTGTTTGAGAAGGCAAAGACACTCAGAGAAAAGCAACACATCATTCGTGACAATGGAGATAACCTCTATTTTGAATTTTTACAGACAGAGCATTGGTGTCAGAACCAGTTTCAAGTCACCAATCAGGTTGCCATGGAGGGTAAGTATAAAAACCGCTATGACGTGACTATTCTTATTAATGGTTTACCATTGGTACAAATAGAACTTAAACGAAGGGGGTTGGAACTAAAGGAAGCATTCAATCAAGTGAACCGCTACCAACGTCACTCATTTGGTGCAAGTTCGGCATTGTTTCAGTACGTTCAAATATTTGTCATCAGCAATGGCGTAAATACAAAATACTACGCAAATAATCGCTATCAATCCTTTAAGCAGACCTTTTTCTGGACGAACAGAGAGAACAAACGGCTGACCAACATATTAAATGGTTTCACAACCGATTTTCTTGAACCCTGCCACATCAGCAAGATGATATGCAAGTATATTGTTTTGAATGAAACCGCCAAAATATTGATGGTACTGCGACCTTATCAATATTATGCAGTGGAAGCACTCATTGATCGTGTGAAGCACAGCCGAAAAAACGGGTATATCTGGCACACCACAGGCAGTGGCAAAACCCTCACATCTTTTAAAGCCAGTCAGATTCTTACCAGGTTGCCGAAAGTACGCAAGGTGGTGTTTGTGGTCGATCGCAGAGATTTGGATTACCAGACCAATAAAGAATTCAATAGTTTCAGCAAAGGCAGTGTGGATGGAACAGACAATACACGTGCATTGGTAAAACAATTTACCGATGACACAAAACTCATTGTCACCACCATCCAGAAACTGAATACCGCCATCAGTAAAAAGCATTTTCTGGAACAGATGGAGCAGATAAAAGATGAACGCATAGTGTTTATCTTTGACGAATGCCACCGCAGCCAGTTCGGTGAAACCCATCAACGCATCACCAGTTATTTCAGCAACATCCAGATGTTCGGGTTTACAGGGACTCCCATTTTTGCCGACAATGCCGTTAAAAATGAAATGGGCAAACGCACCACCAAAGAACTGTTTGGCGAATGCCTGCACAAATATGTTATTACAGATGCCATCAGAGATGAAAACGTGTTGAAGTTCTCGGTGGAATATGTGGGCAAATACCAGCGAAAAGATAGTGCTACGGAAATCGACATTCAAGTAGAAGACATTGATGTTCCTGAATTGATGGAATCATCACAGCGCATTGAAAAGATTTCGGATTACATCATTACAAACCATAAGCGAAAAACGCATAACAAAGAGTTTACAGCCATGTTTTGCGTCAGCAGTGTTGCTGTATTGATTAAGTATTATGAAGCCCTGCAAAGCAAGAAAATGCTTGGCCAGCACGATTTAAAAATTGCTACCATATTCTCCTACACCGCAAATGAAGAAGATATGGATGCCAATGGTTTTATACCCGATGAAATACCCATTGCTGCTGAAGATGCTGCACCCTATGTGACCAACCAGCACACACGTGAAAAACTGGACAACTGTATCAATGATTACAATCAGATGTTTGGTTCGTCCTTTTCTACCAAAGACAGCCAGAGTTTCTACAACTATTATAACGACATCTCGAAGAAGGTAAAAGAACGAAAAATTGACCTGTTGGTAGTGGTGAATATGTTTCTGACAGGGTTTGACAGTCCTGCTCTCAACACTCTTTATGTTGATAAAAATCTGAAATATCATGGACTGATACAAGCCTATTCCCGCACCAACCGCATTATTAATGAACTTAAATCTCAGGGCAATATAGTGGTATTCCGCAATCTGAAAGAAGCCACCGATGAAGCCATTACCCTATTCAGTAATAAAGATGCCATTGAAGAGATAATCATGAAACCGTATGAAGACTATACGGAAGCATTCAATACGGCATACAAAGCATTACTTGAGATAACCCCTACGGTGGATAGCGTCAATGAACTCCAAACCGAAGAAGATGAACTAAAGTTCATCAAAGCATTCCGTGATTTGATGCGGGTTAAAAATGTGCTCACCTCCTTTTCTGATTTCACATGGGAAGATTTGGAGATGAATGAGCAGCTATTCGAAGACTACAAAAGCAAATACCTTGATCTTCATGATAAAACAAAAAGTGACAAGGACAAGGAGAAAGTGAGCATCTTGGACGATGTGGATTTTGAACTGGAACTGATCCACCGTGATGAAATCAATGTTACCTATATCATTCAACTACTGATAAAACTCAGTGCCAACCAGAAGAAGGATGCTGAACAGATAGAAAAAGAGATTACCAATTTACTAAATACCGAAGTGCAACTCCGTAGTAAAAAGGAGTTAATTGAAAGATTTATAAATGAGAATCTACCCGTCATTAACAATACCGATGACATCCCTCAGGAATTTGATAAATTTTGGAATGAAGAACAGGAAAAATCATTTCTGAAACTGGTGAAAGAAGAAAACCTCTCACGTGAACGCACTCAGGCATTAATTGAAACCTATCTGTACAGCGAAAAAGAACCTATGCGTGATGAGATCTTGGAACTTCTGGAGGGTGAAAGACCGACCCTGCTTAAACGCAAAAAAACAGGTGACAGAATATTGAATAAGATAGTGGGATTTGTGGAGACCTTTATTAATGGAATGGTTGGTGGGAAATAATTTGGCTCCAAAAATGGAAATTAATGACAAGAATTGAGACAATTATTGAATTTGAATATGGAATTCCTTGTAAAAAGGATGTTTTAGGAGCTGAGTTTCCGATTATGATTGGGGAGCTAAGAGGAACTATTGCTTTCCCCAACCTGCCAGAAAATTTCAATAGAGAACTTAAAGAAGTCGATTTACGTCCTCCCAAAAATTCGAAATTATGCAAAACACTCTATGATTATGACAAAGAATGGGGGAGAATTACCGATTCACAGGGGAATAGCTATGTGAAAAAATGCATGATTTGGTTTCCGTGCACTGCGGAAAACTATAAAGATATTAGCTTGGGTATTAACGAGAAGACTAATAATTACATAGACCAATTTATTTTATTTGTAGAGGTGTTAGCCAGAATTGCTATCGACGAGAATTCTTGTAAAGGTCTTTATATTACAGGGGGTAGTGATTACCTCTATATTGATGAGTACCTTAAAATAAGTAGTGCAGATATCACTCCTTATGCCATAGTAGTGACCATAAACCCTGATAGTGATTTTGTCCCTGAACAAATAATTAGGCAGGCAATTGAACATACCAACTCAAATCACAAAATTTGTGATGATCACCTTTTTTTAAGAGACTCAATATTTCATAAGAATAGGTATGAATTCAGACGTGCTATTTTGGATGCAACAACAGCAATTGAAATAGCGCTAACAAAAAGAATTTTGGTTGAGTTTAAACATATGAATGTCCTTCCCGATGGTTTAATAAATTCAGTATTAAAAAAATTCCACAGTTTAAGAGGACGGATTGAATTAATGCAAAGTTTAGATATAGAATTACCCCTGAAGAAATCAGATTATCTTGATTTCCTATCAAATGTTCGAAACAGAGCGATTCATGCAGGATACCAATCAAATTTAGATGAAGTTAAAAAGGTGATAGTAATAGCAACAAGAACAATCGATCAATTTGGGAGCGATTTTAGATAACCTTTTTCAGACAGAGGTATGTCAAACATATTTGTCTTTAATTTTGGAAAACTGAATACTATCTGCTACCCTTTGTTAACTGACTGGTAATTGCTTAATATCTATAATGGGAAAACCCTTAGTGCCTTATACACCAAGGTTTTTCAAAAAAAAACTTAGTTTATGATAATCTTTAAATAAATACTCAATTTGAGCAAAACGGACTGGATTTCATCGAAAAAAAATACACTCCCATTAAATTGCATATTCTGTTTTATCCGGGTTCTGCTACCGCGACAAAAGGGTGCTCGAGAAATTTCCGGATGGGTCAGATGTGCCTAAAGAACATGCCTTGCGACACAGCGATTGGCTGTCTTTCATGTACAAACGTCTGAACCTGGCGCAAAAGCTGCTTAAACCTGAGGGAGTTATTTTTATTTCAATCAACGAAGAAGTGTATGCGCAACTTAAACTATTGTGCGATAGAATCTTTCAGGGTACTAATTACATGACTTCATTTACTGTGAAGGTCAGGCATGAAGATCGTATTTTGAAAGGCGATAAGGACTTTCATGAAACGACTGAGCAACTCCTCATGTATAGAAAATCACCTGAGTTTAAAGCCATCAAACGTTTGCAGGACAATACATCGATTGATAAGTATGTTTTTGCGATTGAAGAATTAACAGATAAGCCTGAAAAAATAAGGATGGGTTCAAAAGACGTGCTTGTATTCAAGCCAAATGAGTATAGAATTGTACGGTCGGAGCCATTCATTGAAAAATTTCAAAAAATTAATATTCGGGGATCTCTTAAGGAAGGCAATAGCTCCGGCCGTTTTCATATGCAACACCTCGAAGCAAGGAATCACCTGTTCAATTATTTGTATAAGGTCCCCGATATGGGGGATGATGCTTGTGGTCACCGGTATTTTTTGTCGCGAAAATCCGAGGATCAACATAACGGTTCTTATTTTCAGGGTGTGCCCATAGGCAAGGACGATATTAAGGAAGTACCTTATCCAAATTTTCTTGATTTTGAGGAGGCTTTCAATAATGTTGGCTATGAAGGTGGTGTGGAGTTTCGCAATGGGAAGAAACCGGTAGATTTTATAAAGTTTTTATTTTCGATAGGAAGCACCAATAAGAATGCAGTCATCCTTGATTTTTTTGCCGGAAGTGGATCAACCGGACATGCAGTGATGGAACAAAACAACATTGATGGGGGCCGGCGTCAGGTGATCTTATGCACCAATAATGAAAACAATATAGCCAACGAGGTGACCTATCCCAGAATTAAAAATCTAATCACCGGATATATTCAAACCAAAAACCATAAAGTCATTCTTTATGAACTGCTACTAAACCCAATAAACCTATCTGATAACACAGCCATATTGGCAGCCAAAGAAAAATTCCTCTCTGATGCATTTAAGGAACGGTACGACGAAGTACATGAAGAGGTCCGAAAAAATCAATATAGCCTGTTTGGCATGATTAAAAAGTCCTCTGCCGTCAAGGGCTATGGTGGTTCCCTGAAATATTATCAGACCGCATTTGTTTGAATCCTTGAATTTCCAGCCGAAAAAAAGGAGCTGCCCTTTTGGACAGCTCCTTGCTATATAAAAGATCTGATGATCTTAGTCCTGGATTTTGGCGACCAAAAACTCGCGGTTGAGGCGAGCGATATTGGCCAGGGAAATGCCTTTGGGGCATTCCACTTCACAGGCACCTGTGTTGGTACAGTTACCAAAGCCGAGATCATCCATTCGGGCCACCATGTTTTTGGCACGGCGGGCAGCTTCTACTCTGCCTTGTGGCAACAGGGCCAGCTGGCTGACTTTGGCAGAAACAAACAACATGGCAGAGCCGTTTTTACAGGCCGCTACGCAGGCACCACATCCGATGCATGAAGCAGCATCCATGGCCTCATCGGCCTCATCCTTTGAAATAGGCAGGGCGTTGGCATCGGGTATACCGCCGGTATTCACCGAAACGTAACCACCGGCTGCAATGATTTGGTCAAAAGCGGTACGGTCAACAATCAGGTCTTTAATGACCGGAAAACCAGCCGAACGCCAAGGCTCAATGGTAATGGTTTCGTTATTTTTGAATTTGCGCATGTGCAACTGGCAGGTCGTAATGTCGTCATCGGGCCCGTGGGGGCGACCGTTGATGTACAGAGAACACATGCCACAGATGCCTTCGCGACAGTCGTGATCGAAGGCTATCGGCTCTTTGCCTTCGTTGACAAGCTGCTCGTTCAAAATGTCCATCATTTCGAGGAACGAACTGTCTGTTGAGATATTGTCCAGTTTGAAGGTTTCAAAGCGGCCCTTGTCGCGGGCGTTTTGTTGTCTCCAGACCTTAAGTTTGATGTTTATATTGTTTTCCATGATTAAACTCCATTTAATAAGTTGAATTGGCTGACCATTACTTGTAATTACGCTGAACCAGCGGGACCTCTACGAAATCAAGCTTCTCTTCATGTTTCACGGGTTCCTTGTCATCCCCCTGGTATTCCCAGCATGAAACGTAAGCGTATTGCTCGTCATGGCGCAAAGCTTCCCCTTCAGGAGTCTGGTGTTCTTCACGGAAGTGACCACCGCACGACTCTTCACGGTCGTAGGCATCCAAGGCCATTAGCTCGCCAATTTCGATAAAGTCGGCCACACGGTTGGCCTTTTCAAGTTCAACGTTCATACCATCGTTGGATCCTGGGATGCGTACATTGCTCCAGAATTCTTTTTTGATGGCACGGATTTTTTCAATGGCGTTTTCTAAGCCTTCTTTGTTACGGCCCATGCCAACGAAATCCCACATGACCAAACCAAGTTCCTTGTGCAGACTGTCCACCGAACGCTGTCCATTGATCGAAAGCAGTTGGTTCAGGCGGTCCTGAGATTCTTTTTCAGCTTCAACAAATTCTGTTTCATCACCCGTCATACGCGGCGTACCAATGTCATCCGCCAAGTAGTTCTGAACGGTGTAAGGCAATACAAAATAGCCGTCGGCCAGTCCCTGCATCAAAGCAGAGGCACCCAGGCGATTGGCGCCATGGTCGGAGAAGTTGGCCTCTCCGGCACAGAACAATCCGGGAACGGATGTTTGCAGTTCATAATCTACCCAAATACCACCCATGGTATAGTGAATGGCGGGGTAAATCATCATGGGCGTATCGTAAGGATTGTCGTCCACAATTTTTTCATACATCTGGAAAAGGTTGCCGTAACGGGCGCGAATGGTAGCTTCACCCAAACGCTCAATCGATTCTTTGAAATCAAGGTAAACGGCTAAGCCGGTGTTACCAACGCCATAGCCCGCATCGCAACGCTCTTTGGCGGCGCGTGAAGCCACGTCACGTGGCACCAGGTTACCAAAGGCAGGATATCTGCGCTCCAGGTAATAATCGCGATCCACTTCCGCAATTTGTGTCGGCCTCATTTTGCCGGCCCGAATGGCTTCTGCATCTTCTTTTTTCTTAGGTACCCAGATGCGGCCATCGTTACGCAAGGATTCTGACATCAAGGTCAGCTTGCTCTGAAACTCGCCATGTACCGGAATACAGGTGGGGTGAATCTGCGCAAAACAGGGATTGGCAAATAGGGCGCCTTTTTTATAGGCCTGCAAGGCCGCTGAGCCGTTGGAGCCCATGGCGTTGGTCGACAGGAAAAAGGTGTTGCCGTAACCACCGGTAGCCAAAACAACGGCGTGACCAAAATGGCGCTGGGTTTTTCCGGTGATCAAATCACGGGTGATGATACCGCGTGCTTTGCCATCCACCATAACGATGTTAACCAATTCGTTACGGGTATATAAAGTCACAGTTTTTAATTCAACCTGACGCATCAGTGCCTGATAAGCGCCCAGTAGTAACTGTTGACCTGTTTGTCCCTTGGCATAGAAGGTACGGCTGACCTGTGCACCACCAAACGAGCGGTTGTCGAGCAAGCCGCCATATTCACGTGCAAAGGGCACACCTTGCGCCACGCACTGGTCGATGATGGAGTTACTGACCTCGGCCAAACGGTAAACGTTGGCTTCGCGGGCACGGTAGTCACCACCTTTAACGGTATCGTAGAACAAGCGGTAAACCGAGTCACCATCGTTGGGATAGTTCTTGGCCGCGTTGATACCACCCTGAGCAGCAATAGAGTGGGCACGACGGGGAGAATCCTGAATGGTGAAGGCTTTTACGTTGAAGCCCATTTCGCCAAATGAAGCAGCCGCAGAGGCGCCTGCCAGACCGGTTCCAACTACAATGATGTCCAGTTTTCTTTTATTCGAAGGGTTCACCAATTTCTGGTGAGCTTTATAATTTGTCCACTTTTCAGCCATAGGGCCTTGTGGAATCTTTGCATCTATTTTTACCATAATCTCTGGTGATTAAAAAATTAACCTTGATAGAATAAGTATTGCAACAGCGCGATGAGCGAGAAACCTAATCCCACTATCCAGGCATATAACTGTCCTACGGTATTGAGTCGTTTGCGCCATAGCTCGTTGCTGAAACCGATGGACTGCAAGGATGACCAGAAACCGTGCGACAGGTGAAGAGCCAGACCTATACCGGCTACCACATAGACAATCATGATCCACAGGTAGCTAAAGGTCGCATTTACCAAGCGGTAGGCATTTTCTACTTCTGTGTCAACGCCACCAATGTTTACCAGGGTGTGCTCGAGCAATGGATCGCCGGTGACTTTCATTTTTACCCAAAAATGAGCAATGTGTAATACAAGGAAAGCCAGAATGGTGACACCCAAAATAAACATGTTTTTGGAAGCCCAGCTAACGCCGGTGGTTTTGTTGCCGGAGGCATACCTGCTGCTGCCGCGTGCTTTGCGGTTTTGAATGGTTAGCAGAATGCCCCATACAATGTGAATCAAAAATCCGACTCCCAATAAGGGTTCCATGATTTTGATGGCCGGATTGGTGGCCATGAAGTGGGCAGCTGCATTGAAGGTGTCACCACCATCTGGCACCAGTAAAAGCGAATTCACCGCGAGGTGAATTAGCAGAAACATCATCAGGAAAAGCCCTGATAACCCCATCAGCAACTTCTTCCCGATGGAAGAACAAAGTAAACTGCTCATAAAGATTTTGTTTTAATTTATTATGTCTATTGTTTAATTCTTTTGTAATGCTCGCTTCAATGCCAATACTGGACCGCTTTTATTTTTTAATGGCTTGCGGTTAAACACCTTGCCTTTTTGTTGGATCTGCGCTGTTCCGCCTATTGCATGAGAGGGCTGTAAAGCCCCTGTTTTGCGGTGCAAAGGTAGTCGCTTGGCGCACTATTTAAAAATAATATAAAGAAAAAGTTCTTTATTTATATCAGGTCTAATTTGATGGCAGAATTACTGAAACATAAATTGGTAGGGGTTAACATATTTTAGGTTTAGAGGGTTGTTTTCAATAGAAAATCAAAAACAAGATAAAAAAGTCCGGTTTAAAAATAGGATTTTTTTTGGGGATTGGCAAAGTCAAAAAAATGTTTTGCAACACAAAAGACATGGACTTACCAAACAACGTAGGACATGCCTAAAGTCCACAGTGTATTGTACTGCCCATAATTATTCCAGGTGGTTTCGCCGCTGGAGTGGGGACGGATGGGGGTGACGGAGTTGGAATAGCCCAGATTGAAAAAGAGGGTTTCACTTATAGGGTAGGAAAAGCCCAATAGCAAATTGAGCTCTGCCGGGTTAAAGGAGCTGGGATCAGATGGCAGGGTGTAGCCGCCTTCGTTTTCTTCGTGTTGGGTCAGAATTGAAACGGATAGCCCGCCATGCACCACGAGATTGGACAGGTAGCTGATGCTGGTGAAGCGCGACAAATCCTGAACGTAGAGTACTGGAACTTCAACATATTGCAGGGTAAAGCGGTAATCGTAATAGTTGTTGTGTTTGTTGGGTACAGAGCGACTGCCTTTTTGAATGTACATGACTTCCCCTTGGATATAAGCCTGCTGACCGATGGGTAAAAAGGTGAAAGCCGATGCATAAAAGCCCAGTTTGTTGGGGCCTGCCAGATTGTCGCCGGATACTTCAGAGGCTACCATGCCGCCTTTAAATCCACCCCCAAATTTTTGGGCGCAGAGTGTGGTGACAAAGAACCAAAAAATGCAAAAGATTAAGAAGCCGGAAATTGGACGCATAATTATTTATCTAGTTTTATTGCACTAAGATAATGTTTTTGAAGAGAACTGGAAAAACGGCCAAAGTGTAATCAACAGAATTGCTCAATAGGACATTTTTTCAAGACGGGATAGCTCTCGGATCCAGGCATCGTGAAAGCGGTTATTGCTTTTGAGGCTTTTTAAATAGGCCTCGGCCGCCGATTGGTCATCAAAGTAACCGATGACATAGCGAAGATAGCCGTCCTTTCCCCTGTAGGTTTTGATTTCGGCCGTGTCGAGCCCTGCTAAATAACGATCATTGGCAAGTGGACGCTTTTTTAGTGCCAATATTTGTATGGTGTAGGGTTTTGCGGGGGCGACTTTTTCGGGGACGGTCAAAGCAGGTTTGTTTGAAGAGGCTGACTCTTCGGGGACTTCCGGAATAACAGTCACAAGAGCCTCAGGCTCTTGTGATTGCCGTGGAATCATAGGCGAAAACATTTTAACATCTTCGACCATCAGTATTTCATTCTTATGCTTCACGGCCATTTCTCTGGAAATGTGCAGGGTGTCAATGTCTCTGGCTACCTCTGGTGTGGCTTCCTGTATTCTGTAAGTTTCGTCGGCATCTAATACAAGCAGGTAATTACCGGTATGGGGGTTCGCGCGGAATTCGCCGACTTTATAATTATCTGACGCGCGCCACACAAGAATTCTTAGATGTTCCAATGGCAGGTTATCGGGGTTCTCCATGGTGCCTTCGATTACTGCTAAAGCGCCACCAGGTGCATCTTCAAAAGTTACATGGTAAATGCTGGAGTGGCCGTGACCCTCTGAAAAACGAAAGGTGGTTAAATAGGCCTCGCTTTTATCCAGAGTGGGCATGAAAAAAAGGTCGTCGTCGGGACTATTAACCGGATAGCCCATATTAACAGCGGCAGCCCAGTGCCCATCGGCCAGCTTTTGGCTGTATAACACGTCGAAACCTCCCATAGACGATGGTCCGTCGGAGTTGAAATAGAGGGTTCTGCCATCGGGATGCATCATGGGGGTTTCTTCATCGTAGGCCGTGTTAATGGCTGGCCCCAGATTGCGGGGTTCTTCCCATTTTCCGTATTTGTCCTTGGTTATTTCATAGATGTCCAAGCCCCCATAACCGCCGGGGCGGTTACTGGTAAAATAAAGGGTGCTCATATCTGGTGAAAGACTGGCATGGGTCTCGTCAAAATCTGAATTGATAGGGGCAGGGAGTTTGACTGGCTCCTGCCATTTTCCGTTAACCCGGTGGCTGACAAATAGGTTGCGCGTAATACGTCCCTCATCCTTATATATAAACAACATATTGCCATCGGCAGAAAGTGATAAGATGGAGAGGTGTTCATTGCGTTTAATCAGCTCTTCAACCGCTACAGGCGGTTGCCATCCATCACCTGTGTTTACCGATTTGTAAATATTTTCAAAATATTGATTGTCGGGCAATTTTCGGTCTCTGCCAAGTGGGCGGCGCGAAGTGAAATACATCTCTTGTCCGGTAATGTTGACCAGCGGACTGTGATCGTCAAATTCTGAATTTACGCTGGGTCCCAAATCGCTTATTTTTAGTTTGATGGGATTGTCAAGCAGAATAATGGCGTTGGCTGTCTGTTGCAGTTCAAGGCTTACTTCGGCTTTTAAATCGTCGAGCCGAACTGAGTCTTTGATGTTGTTAAGCACTGCAAGCGCCTGACGGGGCTTAAGCATAAGGTTATAGGTTCTGGCCTTTACCTGATGAAGATAAATGCCAAAGGGGTCATAAATGTCTTCAGGTGGTATGAGTGAGAGGACTTTGTCGAAAAGAATGATGGCAGAGTCCATTTGCTGGTTAGACTCCATATAAGTAACGCCCAACTGAGTCAGGGCGTCGATATGATCAGGCGTTTCATTAATTATTTGTGTAAACAAGCCAATTGCTGCTTCATGGTTGCCCTCGTCGGCTGCCAGGATTCCCCTGCGAAATGTATTGTAATGCTTATCGCGCAGCACAACCTGACTGAGTGAGACGGCCACTTGTCCCACCAGAAATAAAATTAACAGAATTTTTTTGAATGCTATGGTTATGCGCATTATTGGTCAATGGTTGTATTACTACTTAAACTCTATTGATAACCAAAATGTTGCGAAAAATTCGACCCTGGCTTAGATATGTTCGAGCATGCAAAGCTAAGTGTTTGAAAAACAAATTATTGATATTTTTGCAAAAATGTCAATTAAAACGCAAAGCCCTTTATATCTATGCGAAGAGCGTTCGAATTTTAAATGGCGCAAAATTTATTTGACGTAATTATACGTCAAATAAATTTTGTGTTGTATATTTGCCAATGGAAACAAAATAAAGCAATGGTAAAGGCAAAGAAAGAGTTGTTTGATCAGGAGTTGCAGGCGGCTGCCCGTTTTTTTAAATGCCTTGGGCATCCTGCGCGCTTAGCCATATTGCAGTACCTATCGTCGACAGACACTTGCATTATGGGTGATATATCTGATGAATTGCCCTTAAGCAGGACCACCGTCAACCAACATCTTAAAGCACTTAAAGATTTAGGCCTTATTAAAGGTGAGGTTGAAGGCGTTCGGGTCAATTATTGTTTGAATGGGGATGTTATCGAAGCCTTGAGGAAGATGGGCGTCCATTTTCTGGATTCCATTCACAGTTGTTCGGCATCCAAGTGTTCATAGATAAACATTAAAGCTACTTAACATGCAAGTTTCAAGAGGCAAATCATATAACTAAAAATAATTAGGATGAAACGAGCATAGGAGTTTTTCCTCACAAGGGGTAAGGATTATCCAGGCGAGTTCCATACGACAACTAAAA
>DHVH01000309.1:66682-72568 GCA_002412555.1 Marinilabiliaceae bacterium UBA5213
TTCGCATCACCGTTTGTAGTGCCGGCACTGAGGCTTCGGGCCGATTAAACCAAAAAGCCGTTCAGGTAATGAAAGAGATCGACATCGATATCAGCCACCATACTTCCGATTCGGTAGAAAAGTATTTGGGTGACGAGTGGGATTATGTAATTACTGTCTGTGGTGGAGCGAATGAGGCTTGTCCGGCTTTTAGGGGAAAAGTAAAGCACCGCTTACACATTGGATTCGACGACCCCTCGCATGCCGAAGGCACGCCTGAATTTATCATGAGCGAATTTTACCGTGTAAGGGATGAAATTAAAGCGGGCTTTCACAAGTTCTATTCTGAGCAGATTAAACCATTCTTAAGCTAATGGACCGTTATGGCAGAAAAAAGAAAAATTGCATTTTTTGAAAAGTATCTGACGCTTTGGGTGGCGTTGTGTATTGGGGGTGGCATTTTACTTGGCCAATGGGCCGGCGATACCATTGAGCTCTTAAGCAGTTGGGAAATAGCCAATGTGAATATACCGGTGGCCATTCTTATCTGGCTGATGATTTACCCCATGATGCTGCAGATTGATTTTTCCAGTGTGAAAAAGGTGGGGCAAAAGCCTAAAGGCATTATTCTTACCGTGGTTGTCAATTGGCTCATTAAGCCTTTTACCATGGCCTTTTTTGCCTGGGTGTTCTTTTCTAAAATTTATGGGGCTTTTATAGAGCCTGAACTGGCTGGGGAGTACATTGCCGGTGCCATTATTTTAGGAGCAGCCCCATGTACCGCTATGGTGTTTGTCTGGAGTTATCTTACCAATGGTGACCCCAATTATACGCTGGTGCAGGTTTCGGTCAACGACTTGATTATATTGGTGGCTTTTGTGCCTATTGTAGGATTGTTGCTGGGCATTACCAATATTACAATTCCTTATGACACCCTGGTGGCCAGTGTTATTGTGTTTGTCGTTGTGCCCCTGGTGGCGGGTGTCATTACCCAAAAAATACTGATTAAATCGCATGGCCATAAATGGTTCAAAGAGGTGTTTCTGCAAAAGCTACGTCCTGTAAGCATTGTTGCGCTATTGGTGACTTTGCTGTTATTGTTTGCCTTTCAGGGACAAAACATCGTTAACAATCCCCTGATTATTCTGCTTGCGGCTATTCCGTTGGTCATACAGACTTACTTTATATTTTTTATTGCCTGGTACAGTGGTCGTTGGCTTAAGCTGCCCCATGCGGTTTGTGCCCCTGCTGCCATGATTGGTGCCAGTAACTTTTTTGAGCTGGCTGTAGCAGTGGCTATTGCGCTATTTGGCTTGCATTCACCGGCAGCTCTGGTTACTGTGGTGGGTGTGTTGGTGGAGGTGCCTGTGATGCTTTCTTTGGTGTGGTTTGCCAATAGAAAAAGGTATTAGCCGACCAGACAAAATTATTAGTTACACAGAGGTACACGGAGAAATAACGCAGTACCTTAGAAGTGAAAAAAGTCATTTTGTTACTACAAAATGACTTTTTTAGACAGCCACATTTTGGTATTATAATTCATAACTTTGCCGGATATGAATTATAAGGGACTTTTCCATCCGGCCAGGTTTCCATTTTTTTATGGCTATGTGGTCGTACTTGCAGGCACCATAGGTGTCTGGGCAAGTTTACCCGGGCAGACAGTTGGTGTTTCTACTTTTACTGATCCGGTAAAGGATGCATTGGGCTTGAGTCGTGACCAGTTTAGTACGGCCTACATGATTGGCACCATTCTGAGTTCCTTTTTTATCAGTGCCGCCGGGCGCTGGTTCGACCGTTACGGTGCGCGCATGGTGGCTGCCGGCTCGGCCCTTGTTTTGGCCTTAGGATTGTTTATTGCTTCGTTTGTCGATGTTATGTCTGCCGGCATCCAGTCGCTTCTGGCTATCCAGCATTGGTTGGTTCCTTTTATTTTAATGGTGGCTCTCTTTTTCGTCTTCCGCTTTTCCGGGCAGGGCATACTCACCATGTCGTCACGCAACATGGTGATGAAATGGTTTGAGCGTTTCAGAGGAAGAGTGAATGCCTTTAGTGCCTTAGCCATATCCTTGGGCTTTTCCATTGCGCCGGTATTGATTGACCGACTGATTATTGGTTTCGAATGGTATGGTGCCTGGCAGATAATGGCCTTGTGCTTGTTGCTGATGGCCGGGTTAGCGGTGCTTACTTTTAGGGATAGTCCTGAGAAATACGGATTGGTGCCTGATGGGCGAAAGGCCAGTGAACATTGCAAAGCCATTGAGAGCAAGGAGCTGCGAAGTTTTGAGCCGCATGAGGCTTTCAAAACGCGGGCGTTTTGGATGTATTCCTTAATTTTGGCTTTCAACTCCTTTTTTATTACCGGCTTTACTTTTCATGTAGTATCCATATTTGAGTCTTCCGGCTATGCCCGTTCAGAAGCTATTTCTATTTTTGTTCCAATGGCGGTTGTCTCTGTGTCAGTCTCACTGTTTTTTAATTTTATGTCGGACTGGGTGCGCTTGAAGCTGCTGCTCTATATCATGATTTCTGGTGGTTTTATGGCTGGTGTTGGGTTGATCGGGATGAGTCATGGATGGGGCTTGTACTTGTTGATTGCAGGGCAGGGCATTTCGGGGGGTATGTTTTCTGTATTAAATGCGGTGGCATGGCCGCGCTTGTTTGGACGTAAGTTTATTGGAACTATTTCGGGTAAGGCTATGTCTATGATTGTTTTTGCCAGTGCGCTGGCGCCGGTGGCCTTCAGTTTGTCATACACAAAAATTGGCTCCTATGCTTTTGTGGCCATTCCTTCTTTGGCTTTTATTTTTTACCTCGCCATTGCGTCTATAAAGGCCAACAACCCTAGATTGCCCGAGTCGAAATAATAGAAACTTTTCAATTTTATTTCCGTTGTATAAGATCGTTAGGTTGGAGACAGGCGAAGCGTAGTCCCGCGAAGCGGGATCATTAGGTCGATAGGCCAATAAGCTTTTTGTAATGAGCAGGAAGAATTTGAGTTGTAGTTTTTATAAGGAAAAAATTGGGTATGCATTTTGTTATATTTAGGGTATAGGAGTTGGATAGAAAAGTAGCGGTTTATAAATGAATAGGAAGACAATGAGGCAACAAGGAATCATAATTTTGATGGGCATGCTGTTTTGGATGGCAACAGCTCAGGCCCAGAAGGTGGATGCCAACGTGATGTTACAGGAAGTCAATAAAGCCAGAGGCCTGAAGTGTAAGTGCGGCAATGAACGGTTTAAAGCAGCACCTCCTTTGGTGTGGGACCAAAAATTGGAGCGTGCTGCTCAGAAACATGCCGATGATATGGCCCGCAAGAAATTTTTCAGTCATACCGGCTCTGATAAATCTACGGTGAGCAGTCGTGTGGACAAGGAAAACTTTGATTGGATGTTAGTGGGTGAGAACATTGCCGACGGTTATAAAAGTGAAGTGGCTGTTGTGGCGGGTTGGATGGGTAGTCCGGGTCACTGCAAAAACATTATGAACCCGGAATTTACACATATGGGTGTAGCCGTTAGCAAGGATGGCAAGTATTGGGTGCAGGTGTTTGCTACGCCGATGGAGTGAAGGTCAAGAGGTCAAGAGGTCAAGAGGTCAAAAGGGAAGGGCACGAGTTACAAACTCGCGCCAGCAGTTTATTAGGTTGAGAGGCGAAGTGTAACGGAGTCCCGCGAAGCGGGATAAGAGAGGGGGAGAAGGGTTGATAGGGAAGGAAGGGATTTTAGGGTGAGAGGTTATTAGATTGAGAGGCAAGCGAAGCGCAGCCCCGCGAAGCGGGATAAGATAGGGATTGATAGTTAAAGGTTTGACAGTAGCTGGTTAGGGGGTATGTCAGGCAAAAAGTTCGATGCCTTTAAGGGTGAGGTAGCCCCATACGGCGTATCTGGCAGCCTTGCCGATTAGCATCCAAATGGCGGTAGGTACAAAGCGGGCTTTGATTAGGCCCAGCACTACGGCTATAGGGTCTCCTACCACTGGTAGCCAGCAGAAGAAAGCGATCCAGCCCTCTTTGCCGGCGATTCTTTGCCGGAGACGGGCTATTTTTTCGGCTTTAATTTTCAGATATTTCTCGATCCACTCCCATTTGCCCAGCCAGCCTATCCAGTATGAGGAGAGGCCACCCAACCAGTTGCCGGTGGTGGCTACGGCCAGACTGATATAGGGGTCAAAACCTGCCACCAACATGCCCGACAGCACCACTTCTGAGCTAAAGGGCAGTACCGTTGCAGCCAGGAAGCTGGCTGCAAATAAGGCCAAATATCCCATTTCCATTGTCATCTTGCAAAAGTAAACTTTTAGTTGTTGGGTAGCTATAAGTACTTTTGCTATTTTTATATCAGCCCCGTCAAAGAAAGCATCTTTATCGCTATTTTTGTATGGTTGCTCATATATATAATCAGATGCACTGCTATGGCATTTTTAATAAATCGGATGAGGTTTTTTGGGTTATTTCTGCTAGTGGGGCCAATGCTTCACGGCCAGCAGCTCATCTGGCACCCGGTGGTTCAGGATTCAGTGCCCACTCGGCAGGCGGGCGATCTGACTTTTAAAATGGCTTCGTCTTTCTTCTTTATCAACAATGAGTTTTTTGGAGATATTGTGCAGGGCTATACCTTGCCTGCGTATCAGCTTGAACCTTCGGTGGTTTATTATGCCGGTGAGCGATTTCGCATGCGAGGTGGACTGCATTTGCAGCAGTTTTTTGGGGAAAATGAAAACATGAAGGTCCGACCAGTCATTTCTGCCACTGTTTTATTTTCTGATCAGCTGCAACTCACCATGGGAGCCATTAACGGACACCTCTATCATGGCCTGTCGGATGCTTTATTTCACTATGAGCGGAGCATTGTTAATCCGGTAGAGAACGGCTTTCAATTCGTGTATGAAGATGACCAATGGTGGGGCGATGCCTGGATGAGCTGGGAACACTACATTGAGCAGGGAGATAGCATTCCTGAAGTGTTCACGGCAGGCATAAGTGCCCGAAGGCACTTATTTAAATCTGATTCCGGATGGAAATTGGATCTCCCGTTTCAAACCATGATAATGCACAGGGGCGGTCAAATCAGTGATTTTGATGAAGCAGGCACCAACTTTTTGAATCTATCGACAGGCCTGGAAATTGAGAAACGGCAGGAGGGTTTTATCAAAAAGACGGGATGGTTTGGTCATTTCCTGCTCTACAATGATTTGAAGAACGCGCATCCTTCCGGTATTAATAAGGGCCATGTCTTTTATACAGGAATAGTTTTAGAGTCCCGGGAAAACAGCTTAATGGTGGGCTACTGGAAGGCAGATCATTTTCTGTCATCGCGAGGGAATCCCATTTTTCATTCAGTCTCGAATTTTTTGGAGGACACTTGGTTTGCCGACAGGTCCATGCTCACCGGAAAGCTGTTATGGCATAAAAAAGTGCTGCCCGATGTGGTGTTTTCTTTACTTTTGGATGGCTATTATGATATGACCAATGCACAGTTCGATTATGCCTATGGTTTTAGAATCGGATTTTCCCCTGAGTTTTTGATAACGAATGTTCTGCCGCTTAGGTAGGCGCAGTACTTAATCTGTCTTTAAAGGCAGTTGGTTCCGTTTGCTGCCCGAACAGCAGTGGCCGGGCAACCGTTAGTACTCCGTTTTGTGGGGCATAATGGCCCACTGCTTAAATGTGGCGATGGCTTCTTCGCCGAGCAGGGGCTGCATCAGTATGCTGCGTTGCTCAATGGGCGTGTGAATTTCCTTATAAATAAAGTCGTCATCAAAGCCAATCTCAGCCGCATCCTGGCGGTTGTTGCCATAAAAAACATGGGGAATGCGCGCCCAGTAAATAGCTCCCAGACACATGGGGCAGGGCTCGCAAGTGGTGTAAAGGGTACAATCACTTAGATTGTAATTAGTCAAATT
>DHVH01000306.1 GCA_002412555.1 Marinilabiliaceae bacterium UBA5213
AAACAATTACATGCCACTTCATTCGCGTCTGGTTTGTTTATAGAAGTATAAAGATAAGGAATTAAGAAGTGGAATATCAAAGCAATTTTGATATTTTAAGCTAACAAAACAGCAGTAAACAAAAAGAGACCGCCTTTGAAGGGCAGTCTCTTTTAAAATAGGTTGTAAAATTGTTACTGAACAATAGATCTGAAAGTGGCGTCACCGAAGTATCTGGCAAATTCCATGTCAGAAGCAGCAGTTGCCTTGTATTTGCTGTCCAATTCAACCGCTTTACGCAGGTTGCTGAACATCAAATCAGAGTCGTTGGTGCGAACACCTACAACAGCTTTCAGGTAGTATTTAAGACCAATTTCGTTGGTATTGGCATTCAGTGTTGAAAGGGCAGCATCATAGTTGCCGGCTAAAATTTTAGCCAAAGCAGCGTTGCAGCTTACACTGTTACCGAAGTAACGAACAGCTTCGTCATACATACCTTTTTTGATAGCCAGAACACCCAGGTTGTTGTCTAATTCGCTACCGGCACCTGCAGCAGAACCGAAGAACTCTTCAGCTTTGGCAAGATCACCTTCACGAAGTGCAATTGCACCAAGGTTATTCATAACTTCTGGTTGGTTGGCTTTAACAGAGTTGGCTTTTTCAAAGGCCACTTTAGCACCTGCTAAGTCGTCTTTTTGATATAAAGCTAAACCTACGTTGTTATGTGTTCTCCAGTCGTTTGGATATTGAGCAGCAGCTTTTCTGTATATAGCCAGTTGAGCATCAACATCTTCTTCCAAAGTAGCGGCATAAAGAAATTCTTCAGCATTCAATAGAGAAGGGTTGCCGGCAGCAAGTTCAGCGATTTCTTCGTCTGATTTGCCAATTTCCTCAACGTTTACGCTCATTTTTGAACGACGCAGTTTAGGAAGAATTTCATCGGCAATCACTTTATAAGTGTTCGACATGTTTTTGATTTCACGCTCACGTACTTCAGGATCAGTGTGCATTGAAAGAACACGAAGAATTAATTCTTTGTCCTGAATGTCACTCTTTTCCATTAAAGCTTTGAAACCTTCCCAGTCTTCTGGAGTATTTTTAAGATCGAAGAAATCAGATGATTTAGCTGCTTCAACTCTTGCGCTTGTGAATTGACGATTCAGGTAAGTTTTAGCAGAAGCTTCGCGCTGAGAAGCCAAACGGGTGTTCAAATCTATCGGGCCGTCAGGAGAGGCATAGGCAGAAATGTTAACACCTTTGAATTCTTTGTTTTCAGCCGCTTTTACTTCTTTGATGAAGTCGTTCAACGCTTTAACCTCTTCTTTGGTTAATTCAGTGTTGCGAACGTTAGCTTGCTGGATGATGTAAAGGATTTCAGCAGTTCTTGAAATGGGGATAACCCTTTGGAACTGATCAGCTCCAACAGTGCCCTGGATGCCTTTAGCCTCAACCAAAGCTGATGTAGAAATAACACCTTCTGCCACTTTTACAGGTTCGAAATCCAGTGAGTTGTTTCCTTTGGTGGCACGGATGCGCACTACTAAATCAGAAACCCGCATGTTTTCGTTGTAAGCCACTGAATTGGAATAGTTGATTTGTCCACCATTGGCTTTGGTAATGACCTGAGCATTTCCGTCAGCTTTTTCGCCTTGAACTGTGTAACTCGGGAAAGCAGTTTCTCCGCCTTCATAAACCAATACAGGAGTGGCTTCTAAAGTTGCTTTTGGATCAAAGTATCCTGCTGGGATACGTACGTTGATGGCAACATCCACTTTCTCTCCATGGGCTTCAAGAACCTGTGGAGTGACTGAATAGTTAACATCGGCAGCGTTTTTTCTCATCTTTTCGAGACTAGCGCAACTAGTCATAACGGCGGCAAGTGCCAGATAAGCAAAAAGTTTAATTCTCGTTCTTTTCATAATGTTAGCTTAATTATTTGTTCTTGAACTAATTCGTTTCTCTCTCACAAATATAATAATGTTTTCAAAAAATAAAAGTTTCGATAAACATTAATTGCAAATATAAGCTTTCTTCCTGTGAAATGGTAGTTTTTTCAGGTTTTTGCAAAAATTTTGCAAGCGATGCTATTGAATTAAAAGACTATTACCCCTACAAGTTAATCAATTTATTTGTTAATGAGCAATTAATAATATTAATATTTAATAGCTTACACCCATATTGTACCATGTAAATGCCCATTTATCAGCCACTTCTTCAATTTGCATGGAGAGTGGCTTTCCGGCTCCATGCCCGGCTTTGGTCTCAATTCTGATAAGGACGGGGTTATTTCCCTGGTATTTTTCCTGAAGGGTTGCTATGTATTTGAACGAGTGCGCTGGAACCACCCGGTCGTCATGGTCGGCTGTGGTGACCATTGTAGCCGGGAAAATCTCACCCTCAGGGATATTGTGTATGGGTGAATACCCATACAGGTAAGAGAACATCTCTTCATTGTCGTCGCTCCGTCCGTAATCACCAGCCCATGCCCAACCAATGGTGAAATGCTGGTAGCGCAGCATATCCATTACACCCACTGCCGGAAGTGCCACCTTAAAAAGATCGGGCCGTTGGTTGGCCACAGCACCCACTAGTAAACCGCCGTTAGATCCGCCCATGATGGCTAATTTTTCAGGGTTGGTATAGTTTTGAGCAATGATGTATTCGGCAGCGAGGATGAAGTCGTCAAATACGCGTTGCTTATTCATGAGCGTTCCGCCTCTGTACCAGTCGTCGCCATACTCGCCTCCTCCCCGGATGTGGGCATTGACATAAATACCGTCATTTTCTAACCAGGGAATAAGGCGCGCATCAAATCTGGGCGGATACACCACATTGAAACCGCCGTAGCCATATAAAAGCGCAGGGTTATTGCCATTAAGTTCGAGGCCTTTCTTATGCACAATAGAGACCGGTACCTGTGCACCATCCTGGGCTTCAATGAACACAATTTTGCTTTCATAATCATCTGATTTGAAGTCTACCACAGGTGTAAATTCCTCTTCGAGCTGTCGTTGGTTCAGGTGGTACATTAACACCTGAGAGGGTGAGGTGTAAGAGGTGTAGTTAAAGTATATCAAGTCCTTGTCTTTGACAGGCTCTAAGCCCGATACAGAGGCAATGCCCGGCAGATCAATGTCATAAAGAAATTCACCTTTTTTATTGAAGACCTTCAACTGAGATTGAACGTCCTGCATGTAGTTGGCTACTGCAAATTCGTTGGTTAGCGTGATGCTGTTCAAAACATGCTTGCTTTCAGGCAGTACCTCTTTCCAGTTTTCAATGGAGGGATTGCTTGGGTCAATGGCCATTACTCTGTAGCGGGGAGCATCAAAATTGGTTAGTACCCAAATACGCTTATCGACTACGCCGATGAAAGTGGTTTCCGTTTCGAAGTCAGGATCGGCCAGGATCCAGTCGCCTTTTGTCTTCAAATTTTTAATAGCAAGCTTGTTGCCATGGGTCGATTGGCTGGTGTAAAGCAATAGATAGCGAAATTCGTCATCCACCTCGGCCGAAAACATGTGGCGGGGTTTATGGCGATCTTCAAAAACCAGGCGGTCCTCACTTTGTGACGTACCCAGTTGATGGTAGAACAGCTTTTGATATTCATTGCTGCCCGACAATTCACTGCCTTTGGCAGGCTGGTCGTAACGACCATAATAAAAGCCATTGGCATCCCACGAAAAGCCGGAGAACTTAATGTATTGCAGATGATCCTCCAGGTCTGTCCCAGTGGCCACGTCGCGGATAAACACTTCCCGCCAGTCTGAGCCGCCCTTGCTAATGGCGTACGCGATGTATTGGCCGTCGGACGAGATGGAGGTAGCGGCCAGCGAAGTGGTACCATCTTCAGAGAACAGGTTGGGGTCAATAAGCACCCGTTCGATGCTGTCAGTGATATTTTTTACATAAACTACCGCATGGTTGCTGATACCATCGTGCCGGGAATAGAACAGATAATCGCCCTTTTGCGTTGGCGCACTTTGTCGGGTATAAGCCCAGACATCGGCCAGGCGTTCTTTAATGGCGTTCCGGAAAGGAATTTGCGCCAGATAATTGTTGGTCACCTTGTTTTGTGCTTCAACCCACTTTTTGGTTTCCTCTGAGTTGTCATCCTCCAGCCAGCGATAAGGATCAGCCACTTGCGTATTAAAATATACATCCACCGAATCCGTCTTGGCCGTTGTAGGATAATTTAATCGGGTTGATTTTTTCTGGCAGCTTTGAATCATGATTAAAGCTGTTATGCCTGCAATGATGGTAAGGTGTGATGTTTTCATTTTTATCAGTTGAAATGTAAATTATAGTTCGTTATTGTTTTGTAAATTGATGATTTTAAATGACTTGTATTTGCTGTTTGCAAAAGCATAACTTACTGAATATCATATAATTAATTTTACCTGTCAACCTAATGATCTATTAACCCAACGACCTAATGACCTATCAACCCAACGACCTAATGACCTAACGACCTATTGTTAAAAGAGTTTGTGTTTTTTTCTTAGGGTCGATTCTTTCATTTTACCCCCGATCCATCCGATTGCCAGTCCCACTGCAGCTCCCAGCATAATTATGCCCGGTAAATCAAGCGTAACAATAGTAAGTCCAACCGCCAGTCCAACCAGGATGCCTGTTACCAATCCGGCCACAGTAAATCGGGCCAGCCACAGTCCTTTTGCAACAAACCCGTGCCTGTGCGATAAATGTTGCCCGCTTTCACGCAGTTGGTGCTGAAAGTTCTTCAATTGGGGATCATTGTTTATCATCCAACCGGAAGCCTGTCTGGTCGTTTCTTCCAGTTGGCTATAGTAGGCAGCACAGTGTTGACAAGTGGATTTTTGGGTTTCCAATCGGTGCAGGAGTCTTGGTAAGATCTGTATACCATAATACCTGGCAGCTTCGCGGGGAGTGCCCTCAAATCGTTGGTTCAGAATATCGTGCCACTGTTGAATTGTTTTCGCTTGGTCGGTCACTACAGAATAATTGAATTGTTGAATGAAAACTCGAATTTAATGGAATTATCTTATATAATGCAAGTGTTTGGAGGAGGGATTTTCGGATTTTATAAAGAAAGAACAAGGGACTGCCCTTGTGGGCAGTCCCTTGTTCTTTCTTGTTGGTAAGGCATCCCCGTTAGGGATGCCTATAAAAAGTGCTTAATAAGTACTATTGTTTTTCCTCTCGCGGAAGCAATACTTTGCGTGAAAGTTTCAGTTTACCTGATTTGGCATCGATCTCAATCAGTTTAACATCAATGATTTCACCTTCCTTGAGTACGTCCTCTGCTTTTTCAACCCGCTTCCAGTCGATTTCAGAAATGTGCAAAAGGCCGTCTTTTCCGGGGATGATTTCCACAAAAGCACCAAAAGGCACAATGGATTTAACTTTACCGGAATATACTTTGCCTATTTCAGGAATGGCTGTGATGGCATTGATGCGTGCCATGGCTTTGTCAATGGCCTCTTTGTTATCGGCAGCCACACTTACAATACCAAACTGGCCCTCTTCCGTAACCGTCACAATGGTTCCTGTAGAAGCCTGAATTTCCTGAATAATTTTTCCGCCAGGTCCGATGATCGCACCAATCATTTCCTTAGGAATACGAACGGTTTCGATACGTGGGGCATGGGGTTTCAATTCAGCTCTGGGCTCGCTAATGGTTTCGGTGATTTTGCTCAGGATGTGCAAACGACCTTCTCTGGCCTGATTAAGGGCTTTTTCAAGAATTTCGTAGGAAAGGCCCTCTACTTTAATGTCCATTTGCGTAGCGGTAATACCTTTTTCGGTACCAGTTACTTTAAAGTCCATATCGCCCAGGTGATCCTCATCACCTAATATATCTGACAATACAACGAATTTACCAGTTTTGGAATCGGAGATCAGACCCATGGCAATACCTGAAACGGGACGTTTGATTTGAATACCGGCATCCATCAGCGCCAGAGTTCCGGCACAAACTGTAGCCATAGATGATGATCCGTTAGACTCCAGAATGTCAGAAACCACACGAATAACATAAGGCGTTTCTTCGGGTAACATGGGTTTAAGCGCACGTAAAGCCAGGTTTCCATGACCAATTTCGCGACGACCTGTACCGCGGTAAGGCTTGGCATCGTTGGTGGAGAAGGGCGGGAAGTTATAGTGCAGTAAGAATCTGTCGGTGGTGCGGTTAAGCACGTCATCAATCAGTTTCTCGTCCATTTTGGTACCTAAAGTAACGGTGGTCAACGATTGTGTTTCACCACGGGTAAATACGGCAGAACCGTGAGGGCCGGGCAGGTAATCAATCTCGCACCAGATGGGACGGATTTCATCCATTTTACGACCATCCAGACGAATGTTGTTGTCCAGCATCATGGCGCGCACGGCTTCTTTTTCCACATCGTGGTAGTAGCGCTTGATAAGATCTATTGGGATTTCCGAAGCATCTACATCTGCATAGTTGGCTGTCACAAAATCTTCCACAACAGCACGAAAATCATTGATGCGTTCGTGTTTGTTGGGATTGGCTTTTTTGGCAACGGCATAGGCTTTGTCATAAGTTTCCTTCCAAACTTTAGCACGCAAATCTTCGTCGTTTTCTTCGTGGTTGTATTCGCGTTTGATTTTCTTCACCGCTTCGGCCAGTTCAATTTGGGCCTGGCACTGAATTTTGATGGCCTCATGCGCCACTTTCATGGCTTCCAGCAACTCGGCTTCTGAAACTTCTTTCATTTCGCCTTCAACCATCATAATATTATCCATGGATGCCGCCACAATGATGTCCATATCGGCCTCTTTCATTTGAGATGCCGTAGGGTTAACCACCAGTTGGCCGTTAACGCGTGCTACCCGAACTTCAGAAATGGGTCCGTTAAACGGAATATCAGAAACAGCCAATGCAGCAGAAGCAGCCAGTCCGGCCAATGCGTCGGGCGTACTTTCCTTGTCGGCAGAAATGAGGCTAATTGTTACAAAGGTATCTGCATGGTAGTCCTCAGGAAACAAAGGCCTAAGGGCTCTGTCTACCAAACGGCAAATAAGAATTTCGTAATCAGAAGGTCTCGCTTCTCTTTTGAGGAAACCTCCGGGAAAGCGACCTATGGCAGCATATTTCTCTTTGTATTCAACCGATAAGGGCATAAAATCGGTACCTGGTTTGGCATCTTTCGCAGATACTACAGTGGCCAGGAGATAAGTGTTTCCCATGCGTACAACGACTGAGCCGTCGGCCTGTTTGGCCAACTTTCCGGTCTCAATCACAATTGATCTTCCATCGCCAAGATCAATTACTTTTTCAATTGGTGTAATCATATTTTTTTAACATTTTTTCGCGCCAAAGATAGGGATTATCTGCTAAAAATCGATATCTCTTTGAATGATTATTTGTTAGGGGGTGCAATTAAGAGGGAAGTTGGGGGAGGCATATAATAAAAAAGCCATTCTCAAACGAGAATGGCTTTTTTGACTTTTAGAGTGGATTACTTACGTAATCCCAGTTCTTTAACGATGGCTCTGTACCGGTTGATTTCGGTGTTTTTAAGGTAGTTAAGTAAGCGACGACGCTTACCAACCAGACTTACAAGCGCGTGTTCTGTGCTATAATCCTTCTTATTTAACTTGAGATGCTCAGTTAAATGCTTGATACGGTGGGAAAATAATGCAATCTGGCTCTCGGGAGAACCAGTATCAGTATTCGACTTTCCGTACTTAGCGAAGATTTCTTTTTTTACTTCTTGATTCAAATACATAACAGTTTATTCTATAATAAATTTGAGGTGCAAAGATAGACGTTTTTTTAGATAATGGGCAATAAGAAGTTCTATAAGTTTTGAATTTACGATCATTTTTCTGCTTATTTTCTCAATCGGAAGTATTCAAAGTCGGCAAAGCCTGAGTCGTTGGTTGTTTTTTGACGCACATTAAACAGGCCTATTTTAGCACCAATCCAGTAGCCACGTTGAATTTTAAATGGGGTATCCAAGCCTTTAAAGCTTTTTCCGTTTTCGCTGTAACTGAATTCAGCCATGGCGTCAGCAGTCACAGAAAGTCTGAAATAAATGGTGTTGCTGTTTATCTTTTTTGCAAAGATAGCCTTCTCCGGATTTCCGTGTTGCGCATCGTCGCTGGTGTTGTAAACCAGATAAATACCATCTTCCCGGTCTTCTAAAGCCAAAGAGGCATAACCGCGTCCCATTATAATAATGCCGGCGCGTTCGTTCAGATTTTTATCACTGGGGCTAAAAATCATTTTGGTGTCAACCGTGAAGGATTCTCCAGGCATTTTTTGCAACAATAAGTTGGGTACCTCATAATAATTTGTAGCATCATCTGGAAATTTATCCGAGAAAAGCCTAAGTCTTTTGGCGCCTGTATCAAGGAAGACCCAGGTGTTTTTAGGGTTGGCTTGCCATTGCCACTGCAAACCCAATTCGAGGTTGTCAAACTCATCGCTGTCGGCAGGCGTTGCGCTTGGATGGATTGCGCCTACGTTTGGTTTACGATAGGCGCGCACAGGCTCACCTATTCCGTCGCCATTCATATCTTTGCCTATTATTGGCCAGCCATTATTCCAGGTCATGGGATTCAGGTGGGTGATGCGGCCATACTCTATTCTGTCCTGAAAATGAATGAACCAGTGTTCACCGCTTTGCGTTTGTACCCAACCGCCTTGGTGGGGGCCATTGATGTCAGTATTTCCCTGGTGCATGACTGTCTTATGCTCATAAGGACCATAGATGTTCTTCGAACGCAATACTTCCTGCCACCCGAATGTGACTCCACCGGCAGGTGCAAATATATAATAGTAACCGTTGTGCTTGTAAAATTTAGGGCCTTCAATGGTTTCGTGGGCCGCATGTCCGTCAAAAATCATTTTGCCCTCGTTGAGTAAATGGGTGCCGTCGGGGTGCATTTCTGCCAATACCAGAATGCTCTTGATGCCGGCGCGACTGCCTGCGTAGGCATGCACCAGGTAGGCACGTCCATCTTCATCCCATAGTGGAGAAGGGTCAATGAGTCCTTTGCCTTCTTTTACCAGGTGGGGTTGGCTCCACGGCCCCGCTGCTTCTTTGGCTTTAAGCATGTAAATGCCAAAGTCGGGGTCGCCATAGTAAATATAAAATTCGCCCTCGTGGTAGCGGATGGAAGGCGCCCAAACACCCTTGCCATGTTGCACTTTGGAAAAATGATCCAGCGGAAATTGTCTTGGCAGGGCATGACCAATGAGCTGCCAATTGACCAGATCTTTGGAGTGCAGAATGGGCAGTCCGGGAATCGCATTAAAGCTGGAAGCCGTCATGTAAAAATCATCGTCCACCCGAATAACGTCCGGATCAGAATAATCCGCGAATATAATGGGGTTTTTGTAGGTCCCGTCTCCCTGGTCTGACACCCACACATCAGATACAATAGGCTTTTGGGGCCATGTGGTAGCTGGGATGCTCAAGGCGAGAATCAATAAAATTGCTTTTTTCATTCATGAATAGTTTAGTTAATTAGCTAAGGGTGACTTGCAAGATAACTTGCGGGATAATTATGTGAAGCTAAAGTCCCATTTTTTTTTAAATTCTATGTGGGTTTTTTTATCCGAATTTATCACAATGGTTTTAGACGTTGAATATCAGGAGAGAGGAGATGCATTTTCTCGTATGGATGAAGAACTGTATGGATCAGATGGTATATTCACCATTAAATCTCTGAGATATTAGCAAAAACGGACTGCTTAAAGCAGCCCGTTTCGTTAAAGTTTATTCGCATTACATCCCAAGTGTCAACTTAATTTTGTAATAGTTTAATTCGTTTATGACAACAAAAGGAGATTTTGTGGGACTATTGCTCATCGATCGCCTCCCTTAAGCGTTTCGATGAGCACCACGCCGTTGGATCCTCTGCTGCCATACATCGAAGCAGAGGAATCTTTGAGCACACTAATGCGCTTAACCTCGCAGGGTCTTATATGAGCAATGGAGTTCACTACCATACCGTCAAGCACAAAAAGGGCAGCATTGGACGCGTTAAGTGACGAAATGCCTCGAATGATCACCTCCGGCTCTCTACCTGAATTAACCACTTGAACACCTGGTATTCGACCTTTAATTAATTCAAAAATGTCGGTATAGTGGCAAAAATTTTCACGGTTGCCATCCATTTGCGATACTGCGGATGTAAGTTGACTTTCCTTTATATAGCCGTAGCCCACTGCTATCTCTCGATTTTCAGGCGTGTTTAAGAATTTGATTTGAACCATCAAAGGATCGGGTGTTCGCCTGTTGATACGTACTTTTTTGGCGTTGAAGACCTTTTCGCGACTGGTGATTTGAAGGATGTCTTTGTCGCGCGTTACCAGGGTGAAATAGCCCAAGCTATCGGTTAAGACGGCAGAGCCAGCCTTTTTGGCTGTTATGCGCATATTGCTCACCGATAAGTCATTAAGTGTAGTCACATATCCTTTAACAACCTTTGTCTGCGTGCTTGCGCTAAAACTTTTGATAAAAATCAGTGCAGTTAATAGAATTAATGTTTTCATGGTCTTTTTGTTTTCCGTATGAATCACCAGGGCCCTTTTTTCAGTTCTTTAAATAAAGACCCTTTGATGAGCAAAAACCCTTATTGAGGATTGTAAAAATACGCTAATGTAACCTATAAGACAATTCCAAGTGCTGCGGTTGCCTGATCAGATGGCCGGACTGTGTTGTTGATCGGAAGTTGACGGATAAGTGGTTGTCAATTATTATTCAGGGTTAGAATGTGCCGTAAAGGGCATACTCAGCAGTGTTACAAAACACTTGGCTGTAGATATAAAAGCCGAAGCGATTGGTCTCAATTTTTCGGTTGAGTTGCACAACCGGATGGCCCTGATCTACCTTAAAGTGTTTTTGTAGTTTCTCATCGGCAGTAATTGCGAGGATTTTTTGCTCCCCACCGGTGACTTCAATCTGGTAGTTTTTTCTGAGTATATCAAAAAGCGATTTGTTCTCCAGTGTTCGCATGGTAAACCTTGGCAAATTGATGTTCGGCAGCATGGTTACATCAAAGAATACCGGTTTGCCGTTCATGAGTCGTAAGCGTTCAAAGTAGATGCAGCCAACCTCCTTTTCTGTTTGTGTGAGTGGGAAGGAAATGGCTTCTTCCCAATTTTTAACTACGGGGAGAGCAATGATTTCAGTGACCAGGTTTTCTTGTCCCACAGCCGAAGTTGTTCCGCTTAAAGATAAGATGCCAATACCTTTGGGCGCTCCTTTTACAATGCTTCCTTTTCCTTGCTGTTTGGTGATATAGCCTTCGTTCTGCAACCTGTCCAAAGCCTTTCTGATGGTCGGCCTGGTTACCCCGTGGGTAATTGTCAGATCGTGTTCTGAGGGTAAGAGGTTACCTTCTTCGTAAACTCCGTCGTTGATGTGTTGACGTAGGATTTCGTAGACCTGTTTATGAGGTGGCAGTGTTTTACCTGCTTGTATCATTGTGCTGAAATTATGAATTGTTGCTTTTTTGCCAATAAACACAAAAGTAATAAAAATGCAATATTATTTATCATGTATATCCATTTTTATATACTTGTATTGTTATAGTGTATTTTTTATAGAAGTTTTTCAATGAGATATATGCAGCATAGAAGTTTGTTTCGTGAATATTTTAACCGTTTGTAAATCTATTGCATATATCTGTTTAGAAGGCGTTTTTTTAACTAGATATTGAAATTAGAGAGATTGTTGATTTGTAGCTTTCAAGATATTGCTCGGTGAGTCTTATAATTTTAAACAATGCAACTTGTATTTACAAGTTAAGATTGTTATATTTGTCAAAAAATATTTTTATGGCTACAGTTATAATTATGCCCAAGCAGGGGCAGTCCGTTGAAAGCTGCATCATCACCGAATTTCACAAGAAGAAGGGCGATGCCGTGTCAAAGGGGGACATCCTTTTTGCCTATGAAACAGATAAGGCTTCTTTTGAAGAAGAAGCGCCTGTTGATGGTATCCTTCTGGCATCTTTTTTTAGTGAGGGCGATGAGGTGCAGGTATTGACCAATGTTTGTGTCATTGGTCAGGAAGGTGAAGCGACCGACGCATTTCGCCCGAGTGGCGAAACAGCAGGAAACGCACAAGCAAAGGAAGCAAGTACTCAAGCAGAAGAAAAAATAGTGAAAGTTCCTGCAGAGACAGCTACTGAACCAAAAGTTGTGGCGAAAGCTGAGTCAACAACTGAAGAGAAGAGAGAAGTCGCCGGCGTTTCGCCGAGGGCCCGGCATCTGGCAGCCGCCAAAGCGGTGGATGTGATGGAGGTGGCTGGTAGCGGCCCCAAAGGAAGGGTAATAGAGCGGGATGTGAAATCGGCCGCCGATGCCCAGGGGAAAATGACACCGCTGGCCAAACAGGTTGCATCCGAAACGGGTGCTTCTAAGGTTTCCGTGGGAAGCGGACTGGCAGGTTCAGTTACCGGTAAAGATGTGGCTGCCGAAAATCCTGTTTATGGAAGCGATTTTGAAGTGAAGCCCATTAGCAACATGCGCAAGCTGATTGCCAAAGCCATGCATGCTTCCTTGCAAAACTCCGCACAGCTCACCCACCATTTAGGGGCAGATGCCCGTCGCTTGCTGGCGCTTCGCAAAGAAGTAAAAGCGGCTATGGACAAAGGGTATCCGACCAATATCACGCTTAACGACATGATTTGTTTTGCGACCATCAAGGCATTGAAGAAATTCCCACAGGTCAATGCCCACTTTATGGGTGACAGTATGCGGCTTTTCAATAAGGTACATTTTGGCCTGGCGGTGGATACCGACAGGGGCTTGATGGTGCCGGTCATTAAGAACGCCGATGACTTGTCGGTGCAGGGACTGGCCAATCAATTTAAGGAAATCGCTGCCGCCTGTCGCAAAGGCAGTGTTAACCCTGAGTTGCTCGCTTCGGATGCCGCTACCTTCACGGTCTCTAACCTGGGTAATTATGGTGTGGAGCTATTTACACCGGTCATCAACCTTCCTCAGGTCGCCATTCTGGGAGTCAATACCATTGTGCCGCGTCCCAAAGATTTAGGGGATGGCGTCTATGGTTTTGTGCCTTATCTGGGACTGAGTCTCACCTACGACCACCGCGCTCTGGATGGTGGGGAAGCCACCCGCTTTGTGAAGCAGGTAGCCGTGGAAATTGAGAACCTCGAACTGGATTTTTAATCACCTGAAAAACGAAAGATGTACAACTTAGCAATTATAGGCGGTGGTCCGGCCGGCTACGTAGCCGCAGAACGGGCCGGTGCCAAAGGATTAAAAGTGGTGCTTTTTGAGAAAAAGGACCTGGGAGGTGTTTGCCTCAATGAAGGTTGCATTCCTACCAAGACTTTATTATACAGCGCCAAGCTGTACGACAATGCCAAAGGTGCTGATAAGTATGGCGTGACTGCCGAAAATGTCACCTTCGATTTTGGTAAAATGATGGCCCGTAAAAACAAGGTCGTTAAAAAACTCGTCGGCGGGGTAGGCTCCAAAATGAAGGCCTTCGGCGTAGAAACGGTGTCTGCCAAGGCCGTTATCAAAAGTCGCTCCACTGCAGGGGTAGAGGTTGAGGCCGATGGTAAAGTTTATGTGGCTGAAAATGTGTTGGTCTGCACCGGATCTGAAGCTTCTGTGCCACCTATTCCCGGACTCAAAGAGGCCGGAGAAATAGCGGTGACCAACCGGGAAATTCTGCAACTGACCGAATTGCCCCAATCACTGGTGGTGATTGGGGGTGGCGTTATCGGAACCGAGTTTGCCAGCTTTTTCAGCAGTCTGGGTACCCGGGTCACTGTGATTGAAATGCTCCCCGAAATATTGACCGGCATGGATCCGGAAATGAGCGCCATGCTGCGCAAGTTGTTCGAAAAGAAAGGCGTCACCTACCATTTGTCGGCTAAAGTAACCGCCGTGAATGGTCACGAGGTGGTCTTTGAAAAAGACGGAATGACGACGACGGTAAGCGGAGATAAAATTCTGGTGAGTGTGGGACGCCGGCCCAATACACAGGGTATTGGTCTCGAGAACATCGGCGTTGAATTGTTCCGTGGTGGCATCAAGGTCGACGCGTATATGCGCACCAATATTCCCAATGTCTATGCCGCCGGTGACGTCACCGGCTTTTCCCTTCTGGCTCATACCGCCAGTCGCGAAGGCGAAGTGGTGGTGAACAACCTCACCGGTCGCAAAGACGTGATGCGCTACAACGCCATTCCTGGCGTGGTTTATACCAATCCTGAATTTTCAGGTGTGGGGTTGACCGAAGAGGCGGCCAAAGCCAAGAAAATAGATTATAAAGTGGTGAGTTTGCCCATGGCTTACGCCGGGCGTTTCATCGCTGAAAATGAAGGCGGTTCCGGTCTGAGCAAAGTGCTGGTCGGCGCCAAATATGGCGAAATACTTGGCGTTCACATGCTGGGTAACCCCTCCAGTGAGATGATTTATGGGGCGGCCATGGCCATCGAAGCCGAAATGACCCTGAAAGAACTCGAAGAGGTGGTGTTTCCGCATCCCACCGTTTCAGAAATATTCAAAGAGAACGTTTTTGCCTTTTCGGGGCATTAATTGAGCGTCTTTCCAATTCATCCTTGTTAGTAAAATAAAAATTTAAGATAAAAAATATGCCAAAAATTCAATTCCTGAATCCTACTGAGTCCAGAAAGTCGGGTGACATCCAATTTAAGCCGATCCCTGTTAACAAGTACAACAAGACGGTTAAAGACGAACTCAAGAACTTTAGCAAAGACGAGTTGGTGAGGATATACCATGACATGGTCGTGATACGTGAGTTCGAAACCATGCTCAACCTCATTAAAACAACCGGCGAATACAGTGGTGTGGCCTATGACCACCCCGGACCTGCCCACTTGTCGATTGGGCAAGAAGCAGCTGCCGTAGGTATGGCCTTTACCCTGACGGTAGAAGATTTTATTTTTGGTTCACACCGTAGTCACGGAGAAATTCTAGCCAAAGGACTGAGTGCCATTGCCCAATTAAGCGATGAGGAGTTGACCAAAATTATGGACACCTTCTTCAACGGATCTACCCTGGAGGTGGTCAAGAAGAATTTCAATGGTTCGGTGAAAGAGCTGGGACGTCGCTTCCTGATTTATGGTACCCTGGCAGAGATTTTTGCCCGGGAGACCGGTTTCAATAAGGGGCTGGGTGGTAGTATGCACGCCTTTTTTACCCCCTTTGGTGTTTATCCCAACAATGCCATAGTAGGAGGTAGTGGTGACATTGCCGTTGGTGCCGCCCTTTTCAAAAAAGTGAACCGCAAACCAGGCATGGTTGTGGCCAACATTGGTGATGCCTCTATGGCCTGTGGTCCCGTTTGGGAAGGTATTACCTTTGCCGCCATGGATCAGTTCTCCAAGTTGTGGGACGATGATATGAAGGGCGGATTGCCGGTCATCTTCAATGTGATGAACAACCAGTATGGTATGGGCGGCCAGACCTGTGGGGAAACCATGGGTTACGGCATGGCGGCCCGTATCGGTGCCGGGGTTAACGAAGATCAGATGCATGCCGAGCGTGTGGATGGCTACAATCCCTTGGCGGTGATTGATGCTTACCGCCGCAAGCGCAAGGTGATTGAAGATAAAAAAGGCCCTGTTTTGCTGGAAGTGCTGACCTACCGTTATTCGGGTCACTCGCCTTCAGATGCCTCCTCCTACCGAAGTAAGGAAGAGGTAGAAGCCTGGCAGGCGCAAGACAGCATCATTGGTTATGGTCAACAGCTTGTAGAAGCAGGTGTGGCTTCTGAAAAAGATCTGGATGCCATCTCTGAAGATGTGAAATCCATTATTTTGGATATGTTGAAGTTGTCCATCGATCCGGTTGTTTCACCTTTGATGGACATCCAAAAAAATCCTGAGCGCATAGGTGAGATGATGTTCTCCAATGAAAGTGTGGATGCCATGTTGCCCGATAAGCCACAGGTGAATCATGCCATGGAAGAAAATCCACGTGTGAAGCAGTTGAAGACCAAGGAGCGCTATGCCTTTGATAAAGATGGCAAGCCCTTCTCTAAAATGAAGCAGTACCAACTGCGCGATGGTCTTTTTGAGGCGGTGATTGATCGCTTTTACAAAGATTCTACCGTGGTGGCTTATGGGGAAGAGAACCGCGACTGGGGCGGAGCTTTTGCTGTGTACCGCGGGCTGACTGAAGCCTTGCCTTACCATCGCCTGTTTAATTCGCCCATTGCAGAGGGTGCCATTGTCGGTACAGCCATTGGTTATGCCATGTGTGGGGGACGGGTCATTCCTGAAATTATGTACTGCGACTTTCTGGGCCGCTGTGGTGATGAGGTGTTTAACCAGTTGCCCAAATGGCAGGCCATGAGTGGTAATGTGCTAAAAATGCCCGTGGTCATGCGCGTGTCCGTTGGTTCCAAATATGGTGCTCAGCACAGTCAGGACTGGACCTCTCTGGTGGCCCACATTCCCGGTCTGAAAGTCGTTTTCCCCGTGACACCCTATGATGCCAAAGGGTTAATGAACAGTGCCCTTCAGGGCACGGATCCGGTTATTTTCTTCGAAAGTCAGCGCATCTACGATATAGGTGAGCAGTTTCACACAGAGGGCGTGCCCGAAGGTTACTATGAAATACCCATGGGCGAACCCGATGTGAAAAAAGAAGGTAAGGATGTGACCATTCTAACCATTGGCGCCACCCTGTACCGGGCTTTAGATGCCGCCAAAATATTGGAAGAGAAATACAACCTGTCGGCCGAGGTCATCGATGCCCGTTCATTGGTTCCCTTCAACTATGAGAAAGTCATTGAGTCGGTGAAGAAAACAGGCCGTATCATCATCTCTGGTGATGCCACTGGCCGTGGTTCCTTCCTGAACGATTTGGCGCGTAACATCGGTGAACTGGCCTTCGATTATTTAGATGCCCCCGTAGTGGTAGTTGGTTCACGCAACTGGATTACGCCGGCTTATGAGTTGGAAGAAAGCTTCTTCCCTCAAGCTGATTGGTTCCTGGATGCCATCCACGAAAAAATGGTGCCGCTAAAGGGACATGTATGCAAAAGCAATTTTACCGATGCCGAGCAGATGCGTCGTTCAAAACTAGGCATTTAAAAGAATTATTATGAGTTACTATTCAAAATTTTCAGATAAAAGCACCTTGTTACAGAAAGCGACCAGTCTTAACGACTGGACTTCTGTAAAGGTGAATGCCCACCTGCACACACCATACTCTTTCAGTGCCTTTGAGGACATTCCTCAGGCACTGGATATGGCTGTGGCCGAAGAGGTGAAAGTCGTAGGGGTTAATGATTTTTATACCACCGACGGCTATGCCGAATGGGCGCAGGAATGCGAAAAACGCCACTTGCTTCCGCTTTTTAATATTGAGTTCATCAGTCTGAATAAGGCGGATCAGGCCAATAATGTCCGTTCCAACGATCCCAATAATCCGGGACGGATTTATTTAAGCGGCAAGGGCTTAAGTTTTCCCCTGCAGTTAAAAGATCCATATCTGCAGCTATTGATGGATGTGCGCAAGGAATCGAACCACCACGTGGAACGCATGTGTGGAAAGCTGAATGAGATATTGGAGTGTCTCCAGGACGGTTTTCTCTTGTCTTATCCACAGATTGAAAAGGAATTGACCCATGGAAACGTGCGCGAACGTCATTTGGCCAAAGCTTTGCGCCTGGAAGTCGAGGCACGGTTTGCTAATGCGCAAGCCCAAATAGAATTTTACCAGCAGGTTTTTGGCGGAAAGGAATTGAAATCTGACCCCGCTGACTTTGCCGCGGTGGAGAATGAAATACGAGGTAATCTGTTAAAAGCCGGAGGGGGCGCCTTTGTGCCTGAAAGTCCCAAAGCCTTTCTGGACATGGAAACGGTGCGTCAAATCATTTTGCAGGCCGGCGGAATGCCCACCTATCCCTTTTTGGCCGATGATGCCAAGGGTGGTTTTACCGACTTTGAAAACGACAAGGAGCGCGTGGCTGCTCAATTAAAAGAGCGGGGCATTGCCTCTGTCGAGTTCATCACCAACCGTAACAGTCTGGCCGTTTTGGAAGAATACGCCGAGTACCTTTACGAGCAAGGATTTGTCGTCACCTTTGGCAGCGAGCACAACACGCCAGCCATGGAACCCATCGAGCTAAAGGCACGCGGAAATACACCGCTATCTCCCATATTAATGGAACTTAATCTGAGAGGCGCTTGTGTCACCGCCGCCCATCAATACCTGGTGGCCCGCGGAGAAAAAGGCTACGTAGATGTGGATGGCACCGCCGACGTCGCCAGCCGCGAAACCTACGAAAAACTGGGACGGGCATTGATTGAAGAGGCGTAATGGGTTTTTATCCGCTAATCGAAGATCGACGTAGTCAATTACGCGAATTTTTCTTTGAAATTTCGAGTTTACTATAATTAGCGGATTCTCTTCCCACCTCATAAAATTTTGGTTCTATGTCGAATATTTTGGGTAAACTGATAATAAGGGCATGCATGTTTAGTCCGTAACTAAGCCGCCTTCGAGAAAAATCGTTAAGAAATTGAATCTGTTTGCCGTTAGGAAGCCCGCGATGTTTGAGCGTAGCGAGTTCGGGGGGTTTAGGCAAAAAGATTCAATTTTAGATATTTCTCGTCAGCGGCGGCCTTTTTTAGCAAAGCTGAATTTTGCTAAGTTCGGCATTGATGCAAACAAGTTTGCTCACTGCTCTCACTAAACGCAAAATTTGCTTACTTTTTGGGGCTGTAGTTCAATTGAAGCGAAGCGAAATCATGAGGACAAATATAAATAATGCCTTCCCGAGTAAAAAGTAAGAGCCTGCCCGGCTTGAGGGCAATAAAAAAGGATTATGGTTTTTGTTTACTCACAAAATTGAATAGAGCCAAAAAAATATAATAAATCAAGAAAAAATGACTTTATCTAAATTAATAGAAATATCCCGTTTTTATGGTCGTCGCAAGGAATTTGTGATTGCCGGGGGCGGCAACACCTCCTATAAAACGGCCGACCATTTATGGGTGAAGGCCAGTGGGCATGCCCTGGCCACCATTGGCGAAGAGGGCTTTGCCCGACTCGATCGGAAAAAGCTGGCTCTTTTGTCCAGCAAGACATACAGCAATGACAGCTTCGAGCGGGAACGACAGGTGAAGGACGATTTGGCAGCTGCCAATCTGACGCCAGAGCGCCGCCCTTCGGTGGAGACATCCATGCACGACGTGATTAATTACAGCTTTGTGGTTCATTTGCATCCCACAGCAGTCAATGGCATAATGTGTGCCAATGATGTGGACAAAGTATGGCCGTCGATTTTTGGTGAAGCTGCCTTGTACATTCCCTACATCGACCCGGGATACATTCTGTTTAAAGAGGTAGAAAAGCAGATCAAATTGTATCGTGCCGCCCATGGCTTTGATCCAAAAGTCATTCTGCTTCAGAATCATGGTGTTTTTGTGTCATCCGACTCCGTTGATGAGATTTTTGTGCTTTACGACCACCTGTTAAAGCGCATCGACAGGCAAGTCAAGCAGCCTGTCCCCACCCAGGAAGTGAAGGTGCCCGACGCAGTGACCGAGATCATTCCTGCTTTGCGCATGTTGGCCAGTAGTGAGGAGCTGAAGACTTTGAAAGTACGATACAATGCACTGGTGAAGCATTTTTCGGACAGTGCTGCGGCCTTTGAGAAGGTGAGCAAACCTTTTACTCCGGATATTATTGTTTATTGCAAATCGAAATACATCTACATAGATGAGCCTAATGCAAAGTCGGTGATCGAGCGTTTTAAGTCGGCCTATGCCGAGTTTGAGACAACAAATGGCTATGCGCCCAAAATTGTGCTGATCAAAGGCATTGGTATGGTGGCTATAGGAGAGAACAGTGCCCAGACCGACATCATTCTAGATGTGTTTGAAGATATGCTGAAGATTTCCTGGTTGTCGGAGTTCTTTGGTGGCCCGCATTTCATGACCGATGCGCAAATCGGATTTGTGGATACCTGGGAGGTTAAGAATGATTGGTCAAGTAGGACTGCTGTGGCTTCCAAAGGTCGGGTCGAAAACCGCACCATCATAGTTACCGGCGCAGCGCAAGGCTTTGGGGAAGGCATCGCCCGTGAATTGAAAGAGCAGGGTGCAAATATTGTGGTGGCCGATTTGAATGTAGAAAAGGGCGCAGCAACAGCCGATGAGTTGAATGCTATAAAAGGTGGCAACAAAGCCCTGTTTGTCAAGACCGACATCAGCAAGACCGAAGAGATTGAGCATTTGGTGGCCGAGACCGTTAAGCATTTTGGCGCAGTGGATGTGTTCATCAGCAATGCCGGAATTCTAAGGGCCGGTGGACTAGATGAGATGACGCCGGAGACTTTTGATTTGGTGACAAAAATCAATTACAATGCCTACTTCTATTGCACCAAAGTGGTTTCAAAGGTGATGAAATTGCAAACGCAATACAAAGAAGATTACCTGGCCGACATCATTCAAATTAACAGCAAGAGTGGTCTGAGTGGCAGTAAAAAGAACTTTGCCTATGCAGGTGGTAAGTTCGGAGGTATTGGTCTCACCCAATCCTTCGCCCTGGAATTGGCACCCGATCGCATCAAAGTCAACAGTGTTTGTCCCGGGAATTTCTACGATGGTCCCCTATGGAGCGATCCTGAAACGGGACTGTTTGTGCAGTACCTGGAGGCCGGAAAAGTACCGGGTGCCCAAACGATTGAGGACGTTAAGCAGTTTTACCTGAACCAGACACCCATTCAGCGCGGTTGCACGGTCAAGGACGTGGTTAAAGGGGTCATATACCTGATTGATCAGGCTTATGAGACAGGTCAGGCTTTGCCTGTGACCGGTGGACAGATTATGTTGAAATAGAAGTAAGTATTTTTTTAGTCTAATAAGGGGCTGTTAGGGTAGATGGGTTTTTTAGTTAGCTCATTTACGGATAGTCTGTAAATTGATACAGTATGAAGACAAAAGCAATAAGATTGTATGGCAAAAAGGACCTTCGGATGGAGGAATTTGAGTTGCCCGAAATAAAGGACGATGAGATACTGGCCAAGGTGGTTTGCGACAGCATATGCATGTCGTCCTACAAAGCCGCCACCCAGGGCGCCGATCACAAAAGAATCCCGGACGATGTGGCTGAAAACCCCATCATGATCGGTCACGAGTTTGCCGGTGAGTTGGTTGAAGTAGGGGCCAAATGGGCTGCTCAATTCAAAGCAGGCGATAAATTCTCCATTCAGCCTGCTTTAAACTATGAAGACGGTCCTGTTGGGATACTAAGTGCACCGGGTTACTCTTATCAGCATATTGGCGGAGATGCGACCTATGTCATCATTCCCAATGAGGTGATGGAGCTGGGATGTTTATTGCCCTACAAAGGACAAGGTTATTATCCCGCTTCGCTGTCGGAGCCATTGTCCTGTGTGATTGGTGCCATGCATGCCAACTACCACACCACCCCGGGAAGTTATGTCCACAAGATGGAGATTGTAGATGGCGGAAAGATGGCGATCCTGGCCGGTGTGGGCCCCATGGGGCTTGCGGCCATCAATTATGCGCTACACAGGGAGGAGCGTAAACCCTCGTTGCTGGTGGTGACCGACGTGGATCAGGCCAGGCTCGATCGTGCGGCTTCCATTTACACCGTCGATTTTGCCGCCTCAAGGGGGATCGACCTGCAATATGTCAACACTGGAAAAGTAGATGATCCCGTGAAAGAACTGAAAGCCATCAGTGGCGATACCGGCTACGACGATGTCTTCGTCTTCGCTCCGGTGAAGCCTGTGGTGGAGCAGGGGGATGCCATCCTCGCTTTCGACGGATGCCTTAACTTCTTTGCCGGACCGGGAGATCCCGACTTTAGCGCATTGCTCAATTTTTACAACGTACATTATGCCTATACCCACATTGTGGGTACCAGCGGTGGAAACAATGACGACATGGTAGAAGCGCTCGACATCATGGGGAAAGGACTCGATCCGGCCGGACTGATTACCCATATCGGCGGACTGGATGCAGTGGCGGAAGCGACCAACAACCTGCCCCATATCCCGGGCGGTAAAAAACTGATATATACCCATATCGATCTGCCGCTGACACCCATTGCCGACTTTGAAAAGCTGGGCGAAAACAACGATCTGTTCCGTGAACTGGCACTTATCTGCAACAAAAACAAAGGATTGTGGAGTGTGGAGGCAGAAACATTTCTGCTGAATTACTTCAGCTAATGTGCCAATGTGCTGATGTAATGTGCAAATTACTTGCATACCGATGAAATTGAAAAATTTAGACAACTGAAGCTGACACCTGAATCCTGACAGCTGAATCCTGATCAATAAATTACAAACAGCTGAAAGCCCAAAGCTTGCTCCTAAGGAGCTGATAGCTGACTGCTGACCGCTGATAGCTTCAAAAAATATGAAACAATTAGATGTAAACTTAATGCACCCCGTGGAGCAGATCAATGTGATCATCGGACGGATTTATAAAAGTGGCATGACCACTACCTCGGGTGGAAATATCTCCATCAGGGACAAGAACGGCGATATCTGGATCACTCCTTCGGGGGTGGACAAAGGCTCGCTCACCGTGAAGGATATCATGCAGGTGAAAAGGGACGGTACCCTGATAGGACCACACAAACCTTCTTCGGAGTTACCCTTTCACAAAGCGATCTATGAAGCACGACCGGAATTGACGGCCATCATCCATGCGCATCCGCCTGCACTGGTGGCTTTCAGCATTGCCGGCATCGTGCCAGACACGAAGATTGTTCCCCAGGCCCATAACATCTGCGGCGACATCGGCTTTGCGCCCTATGGGACTCCAGGTAGCGAAGATCTCGGTGAAAAAATTGCCCATGAATTCAGGGAAGGCAATTACAAAGCGGTGATCATGGAGAACCATGGTGTGGTACTGGGTGGCACCGATATGATGGATGCCTATCAGCGCTTTGAGACATTGGAGTTTTGCTGTCGCACCATTGTAAATGCCAAAAGACTGGGTCAGGTGAACTACCTCTCCGATGAGCAGGTATCGCAGTATGTACATCATCTTCCGTCTAATGTGGCTCACTCGATGGATATTCAACATCCTTCGGAGGAGAGGGCCATCCGAACCGAGATGGTCAACATCATCCGCAGAGCCTGCGATCAGGGCCTGATGATCTCGACCTACGGAACGGTTTCAGTGCGATGGGGTAACAGCAACGACTTCCTGATTACGCCCAGCAACATTGCCCGTTGGGATATCGTCTCCAGTGATCTTGTACAGATCAAGAACGGGATGGCGGAAGCAGGTAAAACGCCGAGTCGCTCGGTGGCGTTGCATCAGCGTATCTACCAGCTCAATCCCCACATCAATTCCATTATCTGCACCCAGCCGGTGAACCTGATGGCTCATGCGGTGAGCGGTAGCAAATTCGATGTACGTACCATCCCCGAAAGCTGGATCTTCCTGCAGGATGTTCCTTCTATTCCTTTTGGTCTGATTTACAACGATGTGGACAGCGTAGCGAAGATGTTCCAAAAGAACCGGGTGGTGTTGGTGGAAAACGACAGTATATTTATCACCGGAGATAAGCTCCTGAATACGTTCGATTACCTTGAGGTGGCTGAGTTTTCCGCCAACTCACTGGTGATGGCAGCTTCCATCGGACCCCTGCAACCTATTGGCAATGAGGAGATCGATGACCTGCGGGTTGCCTTCAACGTGAAATAACAGCATCCCTATTCCTGAGACTTAACCGACCCCCAAAAGTTAGACAAAATACTTTTGGGGGTTATTTTTAT
>DHVH01000154.1 GCA_002412555.1 Marinilabiliaceae bacterium UBA5213
CATGTCTGGTCAGATTTTTTTGGAACCACTCACACCAGAAAAGGAAGAATTCATCCTACAACAATGCGCCGATCTACCCATTGATAAAGAGGAATTGCGCCAAAGTTTGCATTCGGTTGCAGTCATTCCAATTGAAGATCTCGAACCCATTTTGCGTTTGGTAAACTTGATAGGGCAAAACATTATCGACCGAGAACTAAATGCCCGTCGCCGAGCAGAACTGTACGAAGAACGCCTGCGGATTGCCCAGCAACAACAGCGTGCTGCTGAATTGGAAGCCAATTTAAATGTCGCCCGCTTTGAAACTTTACAGGCACAAATAAATCCCCACTTCATGTTCAATACGCTTAATACAGTTGCACGCCTAGCTATTTTGGAATCTGCCCCGAAAACCGAAAAAATGGCTTATGCACTTTCACGAATATTAAGATATTCACTCCGTAAAGTCGATCAACCGGTTACATTGGCTGAAGAATTTCAGCAAATATCCACCTACCTAGAAATTCAAAAAATTCGCTTTCAGGAACGATTGGAATATGAAATTAATTATACTCCCTCCATTCATCGGTTCTTGCTTCCCTGTTTCTCAATCCAACCATTGGTTGAAAATTCTCTGATTCATGGATTAGAACCTAAACTCTCACCAGGAAAAATCTGGGTAAGCGCGCAGCGTAGTCAGGGAAAATGCATTATTGAAATCCAGGATAATGGCATCGGCATTTCAGAAGAAAAATTGAATCAAATTCAACGTGGAGAACCATCACTTCCAATAGGTAGTACTAGCACCAGTATTGGCTTAGCAAATGTAAAGCAGCGCTTGCATCTATTTTATGGCGAGTCAGTTTCCTTTGAAATTTCCAGCACAATAAATATAGGCACCCTCATAACGATTCGGCTTCCCATATAATTTCCATATCCCTCTAATTACTTTTTTACATTCCAAAAAGAATTTCATATATCCCTTGAAAACTTAGTTTTCAGGCACCATCTCATATTTGTTACCCTTAAAAATGTCATAAAAACAAAGAAATAGGTCAAATTTTTTCGTTGTATCCAAATCTATATTTTCCTAAGATAGGATTACCAAGATGAATACACTCCAAATACTTCCTTTGATTCCCAAAATAATTTTGTGCGATGATGAAAATCTTGAATGCGAAGCGCTGCTCCATATATTTTTACAATCGCCCATCCCGGTTCATGTTGCTGGTGTGGCAAAAAATGGTCTCGAGGCAATTCGCTTAGTAGAAGAACATTCACCAGATATTGTTTTCATAGATATCCGCATGCCCGGTATGGATGGTCTTGAAGCTACCAAAAAAATATTGCAGACCAATCCGGATACACAAATTATCATCTTGAGCGCTTACAGTGATTTTTCTTATGCGCAGGAGGCACTACGTCTGGGAATACTGGACTATGTCTTAAAACCAGCCGAACCTGAACTGCTTTACAAGGTATTAAATAAAGCAGTTGAAAATTTGCAATTAATCCAGAGTGACCACCAACGCCAACAAAATTTAGAAAAAAAATTAGCTCAGGTACTTCCTGAACTCGCTCCACTGGATATTGAACAATACGATCCGATCGCTGACGCTGTTCATTACCTGAGAAAAAACTTTCACGAAGACCTGCGTCTGGATCAGGTTGCAAAAACATTCTCCTTAAGTCCTGCTTATTTTTCCCGTTTGTTTAAAACCCGTACAGGCAATAGTTTTCGCCAATACTTGATTTGGCTAAGAGTGGAGGCGGCGAAATTCTTACTTAAAGAATCGACTATTCCCATCTCCAGAGTTGCAGAGTCAGTTGGGTATCATGATGCCAATCATTTTTCTGTGCGTTTCAAAGAAGAAACCGGGCTAACCCCTAATCAGTTTCGCCATAAAGATGGAGGTGAAATACAAAAAAAACCATCCTATATTTCAAGTTCTATTGAACCAATTAATTCCCAAAAATCACAGGAGGACCTTTACAAATGAGAAAGTCAATTGCAATTCTCGTAGCACTACTTGTTGTTTTTAGCATGCTGATGTCAGCCTGCGCCAGCGCCACACCTACAACTGCACCGCAGCCAACCCAAGTGCCTGCCGAACCAACCACAGCGGAAGCCCAGCCTACCGAAGCAATGGCTGAACCCACTGATGTTCCTGCCCCCACCGAAGAAGTTCACGAACCGGTAACTCTTACCTTCGTAAACTGGATCGGAGCTGAAGATGCCACCAAACCAGCATTGGATGCCATGTTAAATGGTTTCACGGAAAAATATCCCTGGATCACAGTTGAAAGCATGCCATTCCCATTTAACCAGTCCAAAGACCAACTCCTAGTTATGTCCACCGGTGGAACACCGCCGGATGCCAGTATGAGCCACCCCACATGGGTTGGTCCACTCCAGGAAGCCGGTGTCTTAGCATCACTGAATGACCAGATCCCCAGTTTAGATCAATGGCCTGCCTCCAGCTTAAAAGGTTGGACCTACGATGAAAATATCATGGCAGTTACCTGGGCACCCAGTCCTGTAACTGTATACTACAACAAAAACTTGTTAGCCAAAGCTGGCTTCACAGAAGGCCCAAAAACCTGGGATGAAATGCTCACGATGGCACGTGAAGTTGCTAAACTCGGAAAAGACGACCAGGGCAACCAGATTTATGGGTTCGGTATTTCTAGCAAAAAATTAGCAGGTGCCGGTTATTTCGCTCTGCCTTTCTTCTACGCCTATGGCGGCAGTTTTGTTGACGACAATGGCAAAATTGTTTTAGACACCCCCGAAAACCTTAAAGCACTTGAAGAAATGAAAATGCTGTTTGACGAAGGCGTTTCTCCCGAAGGTCTTGAAATCCGTGATCTGCGTAACCTATTCGCAACCGGCAATTTGGGTTTCCACTGGGATATCGAAGCTGGCATTGGCATTTTTGCCGGCCTCAGTACCAAAGGCGCTGATTTTGCAAATGATTACGGCGTAGCTCTTATGCCCGGCCTTTCTGCCGATCAACCCGGAAAAACCATTCTGCTTGAGCATAATCTTGTCATTTACAAAGATTCACCCCACCAGGCAGAAGCCGCATTGTTACTCGATTACCTGACCGGCCCGGAGGGTATCAAAATTTACAATGATAATGGTGGAAATAAACTACCCATCCGTACTGATACAGCTCAAATTGATTACTTCAAAGCCGCCGAACACCAGAATTTGAATGTCTTCATCGAGCAGTTAGCCTATGCCGAAGCATTACCTGCCAAAAGCTCTGCATTCCTCGGCGCGATGGAAGAAATCGCTTCTGCCATTCAACGTGTAAGCCTTAATAACGAAGACCCTGCCACTGTGTTAAAAGATTTAGACGCAGCTGCAAAAGCTTTATATAACCAATAAAAACACAATTTTCTCTGGAAGGGTCACCTGTGAGTGACCCTTCCAAAATATTTATTATTAATGGTTGAGACTGCCCCTTCTCAGTAGTCGGCTACAAAAAAATTATAATTTATTGAGATATTACTAATGCCGAATGTTTTTACGGTCTGGAGAAAAGAATGGCTCAAATTCTACAACAAGTCCAAACCCCAATGCCAAAACGACCCTGGTATAAATTGACTCGCAAGCAGAACGACAATGTTTTTGCTTATCTATTAATTCTTCCCGCATTTGTCATTCTGGCATTGGTCATTTTTGCGCCGATTGGCCGTGGGATTTATATGAGCTTTATGGATTATACCCTGGCCACTCGCAACAATCCGGTTTGGAATGATTTCGCAAACTATACCAAATTATTCAAATCCGGTGAAATTTTTCTCTATTTCAAGAATACAATCGTTTTTGTCTTCTCTGTGGTTAGTGCCGAAATATTATTCGGCATGTTGATAGCCCTGCTCTTAAACACGAATATTATTGCCAGAAATATCTTTCGGGCTTTGTTTTTTCTTCCGTGGACAATCCCCTCTGTCGTCACTGCCCTTCTTTTTAGCTGGATGTTNNGAAGCTCCGCTGGTTTGGACACAGCATCCACAGCTTTCAATGGTTTCCATTGTTGCCGCCTCTGCCTGGCGTCTCACTCCCATGATGATCGTGATGTTCCTAGCCGGGCTGCAATCCATTCCCGCAGAATTAATGGAAGCTGCCCGCATCGATGGTGCCCATGATGTGCAAATATTTCGTCATATTACCCTGCCTTTGTTAACTCCAGTAATTGCCACAACAGTATTAATTTCAATCATCAACAATTTTCAACAATTCACAATCATCTTCAACATGACCAATGGTGGGCCTATCAATAAAACCATGACATTGTCACTCGCCACATACACCAAAGCCTTTACCCAATTCAATATGGGTTTGGGTTCCGCCATTGGAGTTTTATGGCTGGTTGCACTGGCCTTCTTCACATTATTCTACAACAAATTTGTTGAACGCCAGAATCAGTTATAAAAGGAGCATTAACGATGAATAAAACAGCAAAAGTAATTCGCCAATCATTAATTTACCTGGCACTGTTAATATTTCTGGTTCTATTTCTTTTTCCGATTTTCTGGATGTTCGTATCCTCTTTTCAGCCAAACAGCGCGTTGATTAAGCTGCCACCCAGTTTCTGGCCTGGTGACGGTACATTGGATAATTACATCCGCATTCTGAGCACGCCTAAATATCTGAATTTTTACAAGAACAGTGCCATCGTAGCATTTTCGACGGTCTTCGTTTGTATCATTGTCTCCATATTTGCGGGCTATGCCTTTTCCCGTTACCGTTTTCCAGGCCGCAATTTTGCTATGTCTTCCATACTTTCGATTCAAATGTTTCCCATCATCGCTATCCTCATTTCATTGTTCGTGTTTTTCTCCAATTTAAAATTGATTAATACCTATCGCGGGCTAATTCTCGCTGATATTACAGTTGCACTGCCCTTCTCGGTGTGGTTCCTTAAATCCTTTTTTGATACCATCCCCCGCGACCTGGAGGAAGCTGCTTATATCGATGGATGCGGACGCTTCAGAACAATTTTCGAGATTGTTGTACCGCTCATTTTGCCAGGTATTCTGGCTGTGGGTATTTATAGCTTTCTCATTTCCTGGGATGATTTCGTGTTTGGTCTCACGTTAATCAACAAAGACGCATTCCGCACCCTGCCAGTAGGTATCGCTATGAGCTTTCTAATGGAAAATGAATATGATTGGTCCGGCATGATGGCCGTATCCGTAATTGCTTCGTTACCGGTATTGATCATGTTTGTCTTTTTGAACCGCTACATGGTGGCTGGCTTAACTCAGGGTGGGGTCAAGGGCTAGCCTTTTTTTATCACACTACAAATAATATATATCTATTTTTATAAGGTGAATAATAATGAATGAAGAAACGAAACCATTTCAAATTGGGGGAGTGATACCCTCACTTAATCTCCAGGCTAGTCTAACTCCGGTACGCACCGAATGTGGCATTGGCGCACTAATGCCTTGGGCAAACCGGCTCTGGTTAATCACCTATGTAGCCCACAAAGCCAACAGTGGGCGCGGTACCGGCCTTTACCAGGTGGATGAAAACTTTCAGCTTTCCAAACATGCCGAAAGTGTAGTCGGCACTTATGCCAACCGCTTAATTCACGCACCTTCTAACCAGATGATTATTGGACCGCATATTGTGGATACAGAAGGGAATGTCCGTACCATCGCTCCCTTAGTGGAACATCGTCTTACCGCTACAATGGAACATCTCTTCGACCCACGCAACAAGGTCTATTTTTTGACAATGGAAGGCGATCTCTTTGAAGTGGACGTCCACACCCTGGATGTCACCCATCTTTTCGATTTGGTCAAAGAACTGGATATTCCTAAAGGCTGCCAACCACATTTTAAAGGTGGTCATGCTGCCAATGGACGTTTGGTAGTTGCCAATAACACCTATTACGAAGACGATTTCAAGGGCAATTGGACGGGTGGTTTGCTCGCTGAATGGGATGGCAAATCCTGGACGGTATTAGAACGTACCGGTTTTATGGATGTTTGGGGGCGTAAAAGCCTGGGTAATACCATGTATGCCATTGGTTGGGACCGTGCATCGGCCATTTTGAAGGTCTTTTCGCATGGCGAATGGTCTACCTATCGCGTACCTAAAGCTAGTCATACCTTTGAACATTATTGGCAAACGGAGTGGACGCGTTTACGCGAAGTTGAACACGAACGCATTCTCATGGATTGTTTCGGCATGTTCTACGAACTCTCACCCGTTGCTTACGGCGGTAAAGTCTGGGGCCTGCGACCTATTTCTACACACTTGCGAGTCATTCCCGATTTCTGCACATGGCGCGGCTGCTTGGTGTTTGGCGCAAATCAGGTGTCGCCCGGCACAGAACTGCATTGGTGGAAAGATGATATCTCACTGGAGCAAGATTCTTCACAAGAAGAATTGATATATGGAATAGACAATAATAATCTCGCCGGAGAAACACAATCTAACCTGTGGTTCGGTAAAATTGATGATCTCTGGCAGTTTGGCAAGCCAAAAGGTTGGGGTGGTCCCTGGTGGGAAGCAAACGTTCAAGCCAACCAACCTTCCACCCCTTATCTAATGACCGGATTTGATAAAAAAGTGCTGCATCTTTATCACAATAGCCCTGAACCTGTAGTGGTGACCGTGGAAGTGGATGTGCTTGGCTGCGGCACTTGGAAATCCTACACAAAGATTGAGATTCCGGCTAATGGATACGTTCACCATGAATTTCCTTCTGGTTTTTCGGCGCACTGGGTGCGCCTAGTAGCAGATCGTGATTGTACTGCAACCGGCTACCTATACTACACCTGATAATTACACATCTTCATGAACAATGAGAATCCACGGCGTTGGTAATCATTAACGAATACCCCGCCAACTTTAAAAAAATAATAACAATTGCAAATTTCTCGCAGATATCGGAGACTTATTTATGAAATTATCAAACAAGGTAGCTTTAATAACCGGAGCCGGAAAAGGTATTGGTCGTGGCATTGCCCTCGAATTTGCCAAACAAGGCGCAGATATCATTGTTAATTATAGTTTTAGTGCAACCGAAGCACTTGAAACCGTAAGCGCAATAGAGAAGCTTGGACGCCGCGCACTCGCTATTCAAGCAGATGTGGGAAAATGGGCGCCTGTGCATGCTATGGTAGATCAGGCATGGGAAGTTTTTGGGCATATTGACATTCTGGTCAATAACGCCGGTATCACACCATTCTGTGATTTTTTTGAGATGACGGAAGAAGACTGGGACCGTGCTTTGGATACAAATCTCAAAGGCGCATTCATGTGTTCTCAAGCGGTAGCTATCAAACAAAGAGCAGCCGGTATCCCTGGCAAAATCATTCATATCGGCTCAATCCATAGCCACTGTACGGTACCCTTTGTCACTGCCTATGCGGCCTCAAAAGGTGGTATAGACGCCATGACCCGCCAAATGGCACTAGCACTGGCCCCATATAAAATTACTGTCAACACCGTCGCCCCCGGTCTGGTGGAAGTTCAGCGCATTCTGGATGACCCGCTATATGATCCCGAAGATCGGGCGAAACAAATCCCGATAGGTCGTGCTGGCGTGCCCGAGGATATGGGTAAAATTTGCGTATTTTTTGCCTCCGAAGATAGTGATTTTATCACCGGGCAAATTTTACATGCGGATGGCGGTCAATCTGTGAAGATTGCCATGAAACGCGGAGAGTTCGAATAATTACAAAAAGGAATGGTATTATGACAAATCAACTTAAAGGAATTATTCCAGCAATAACATCAACATTTACTGATAACGGCGAAATGGATTACGATAGTTATACGAATCTGGTTCAAACCTTAATCAAAGGTGGCAGCCATGGTATTTTTCTGTTTGCTATAGCCGGAGAATATTACAAGCTCACTGAAGCGGAAGAAAAACGCCTCTTAACCATTACCATTGAAAACTGCCGTAAACTGGGGGCAAAATCTGTCATCTCTGTAACCAAGCATGCCACCGAAGTAGCCGTGCGCACCGCCCAGGAATACGAGGCCGCTGGTGCCGATTATCTGGTGGTTTTACCACCTTTCTTCTTAAAACCTGGCGCAGGTGATATTGTCGAACACCTCAAAAAAGTAGCTGGTGCAGTGAAAATCCCGGTGATTGTCCAGTATGCTCCCGAACAAACAGGTGTGAGTATAGCGCCTAATATCCTTGCTAACCTCGCAAACGAAGTTGAAAATCTCAAATATTTCAAAATTGAGTGCAAACCACCGGGGGCCTATATCAGCAAAATGATGGAAATCACCAATAATCAGGCCAATATCATCATTGGCAACGCCGGATTCCAAATGATTGAGGGTTTTGAGCGTGGCGCCACCGGAGTTATGCCCGGTTGCTCCATGTACGATGTCTATTTGAAATTATACAAGGCAATCATGGCAGACAATCGCGCCGAAGCCTTCGCTATTCATAGCGATCTGAACGCAATTCTTAATCATATTCGCCAAAACGTGGAAATGATCATTTGTTACGAAAAGAAAATCCTCAAAAAACGTGGCCTGATTGCTTCGGACTACTGTCGCAAGCCCACTTTTACCACCGACCCAATCTATGATTCTATGTTTGAGGAATATTACCAGGTCATAGCACAGCATTTTTCATAAGGAAACTAAAACAGAAATGGGAATACGCACAAGTTTAAATCACATTGCAAATTCCCATTTCTGGCATGGCTGGAATATTGCATGAGTGTTCCGATTAACTTAATTGCGGTTCAAAACGAACTCGGTGAAAGCCCGCTCTGGCACCCGAAAGAACAGCTCTTGTATTGGGTTGATATTTGCGCTCATCCGGCGATCTATTCCTACAATCCTGCCAGCCAGGAACTGCGCTCAACCCCACTGTCAGTGACACTAACCGCCCTGGGCTGGCGGGAAAGCGGTGGTTTTATTGCTGCTACGCGCAGTGGTTTTGCTACCTGGCGCCCCCGCACCGGTTTAATCCTGCGCGGCAACCCCGAAGCGGATCACCTGAATGCCCGCCTCAATGATGGCGCGGTTGACCCGCAAGGGCGTTTTTGGGCAGGGAGTATGCAGGTAGGAGCCCAATCCAGCAGCCTATATCGCTACAATACCAATCACACCTGGGACCAGGCAGATAGCGGCTTTATCGTCTCGAATGGCATTACCTGGAGTCCAGACCAAAAAACTATGTATGTGACCGATTCTTTTCAGCATGTTATCTATGCTTATAATTATGAGGCCTCCACAGGATCAATTGCCAACCGGCATGTTTGGGTGGATACAAGCGCAGAACCGGGTGTTCCGGATGGGCTCACTGTCGACAATCTGGGTGGTATCTGGAGCGTGTTTTGCCGTGGATGGAAGATAATTCGCTACCAACCCTCTGGAGAAAAAGACTTTGAAATTACCATACCCGTAGAATGCCCCACCAGCCTTGCTTTTGGCGGTGCTGCACTGGACACATTATTCATCACTTCTTCATCGGGATTGGTGAAACCGGAAAATAGACCTGCGCAACCCTGGGCTGGCAACCTTTTTATTCTGCAAACTGGCTTTACTGGTTTACCAGAGCCAGGTTTTCGTGGGTAATTAATAGAAAGGCAAAATATGACTCTCACTTCGAGACAGCGTTTTCTGAAAGTGCTCAATAAAGAAATGCCCGACCGTGTTCCCGTGACTCTCTTCATTCAGGACCAAGGTCATTTTATTAATCAACTCTACCCGCAGGTTGATCCCTGGGATACACTCACTAATCAAATCAAAGTGATTGAATTTCAACGCGAAATTGGTGCGGATGTGTTTGTCCGTTTGCTATTTGGGTTATACGAACCCATTTATTGGCGCTTTGGTGGGTTGAATGTGGATCAGGAAAACGAGAATTGGGAAGTTCATCACGAGGAAGTTCAACACAACGAAACCCGCATTCGACGTTCCACCATCCGTACGCCAGAAGGTACCTTAAGCCAAGAATTTTCTACCTATGAAGTGCGCCCCGGAACACTTTTATACGCCTGTACAAAAAAGCCAATTCACACACCAAAAGATTTAAAAATTGCAGCCAAATACGAACCCGGTATGGCAGAATCATTTCCGGTTTACGTCAAAGATTATGTTCAAAAAATTCGCACAGCCTTGGGTGAGGATGGCATTATCGGGGTTTGGTCACCCAATGGACCGTTTAACACGGCTTCCCGCTTGATAGATGAAACTAATCTTTATTCACTTTTTTTAATAGAGCCGGATTTTTATCACGAATTAATGGAATTTTCAATTAATCGGGTAATCACTACCACACGGGCAATTGATGCTGCCGGTATTGATGTCCACATTATCGGTGGTAATGTCGCTGGAGGTTTCTTGGGAAAACGCAATTATGATCGTCACATCCTGCCTTATGAGAAAAAATACATTGATATCGTCCAGGAAAACGGCACACCCGCAGTCTATCATAACTGCGGTCAAATTATGAATTTGATAGAATCATATAAAGATTTAGGCGTAAAATGGGTTGAACCATTTTCACCGCCACCCAAACTTGGCGATGCTAACCTGAAAAAAGCAAAAGAAGTTGTCGACGATGCTTACGTCATCACCGGCGGTGTAGACCAGGTGCTGGTGATCCAACAAGGCAGTGTGGATGACGTTAGAAAAGCTACAGAACAAACCATGAGAGATGGTAAACCCGGTGGCAATTTCATCATTCAAAACGCCGACTTTCTCGAATATGACACACCTCTGAAAAATGTGGAGGCTTTTGTTCAAACTGCTATAAAGCATAGCGCATATGATTAAATGGTTCACATCTTTTTAATAATTGGCGGAGGGAAGATTTTTTGAGAGGATAGATCAATAAAATGCTAACCTTTCGCATTACCTACCAATAATAGAGGCAAAATGGCAAACGGAATACAACTATTTATTACCTGTTTGGGAGAACAATTTTATCCAACCACATTGAAGAATATGGTGCGGATTTTGGAACGGTTGGGTGTTTCGATGGAATTTCCGGAAGCGCAAACCTGCTGTGGACAACCATTTTTTAACAACGGGTTTCAGGTTGATGCCCGGAAAGTTGCCCGTACATGGTTAGAATCCTTCAGCAAATCTGCGTTACCGGTTGTCTCGCCCTCAGGGTCTTGTGTCGCCACAATCCGACACCATTATCAGGAGCTATTTCCAGCAGGAACGCCGGAACATGATCTGGTTTTAGACTTACAGTCGCGCACATTTGAATTAACCGAATTTCTCGTTCACCAGCTCAGTGTTACCGATGTAGGTGCGTGTTTTCCCCATAGCGTCACCTATCACGCTTCCTGCCATCTTTTGCGGGAAATCGGCATGCGAGATGAACCCAAGATACTTTTAAAAGCCGTGAAAAATCTGGAATTTATTGAATTGGTTGAAGAAGAGACATGTTGTGGATTTGGTGGTTCCTTGAGTGTATTATATCCGGGCGTAAGCAAAGCCATGATGGAAAACAAGGTAAGACATGTAATTGAGAGCGGTGCTGAAGTGGTCACTGTGGCAGAAACAGGTTGTTTAATGAATATTAGTGGTGGGCTTAAGCGGGCTGGATCATCCATTCGGGCAATGCACTTGATTGATATTCTGGCAGCAGAGGAGCGAGATTTATGAGTTCACAACCGGATTATATCCATTTTGGTGCCTACACCGATTCCACACCATCCAATATCGCACAAGCAGTTGGCTCCGCTGCCAGTCGGGTGATGGGTAACCGTAACTTGCGGGTGGCGGAATTGGAGGATTGGGAAACCATGCGCAATGCGGCTTGCAACCTGCGGAATCACACCCTCCTAAATCTGGACTACTATTTGAACCTGGTTGATCAGCAGGTTACTAAAGCCGGGGGGCATGTCCATTGGGCAAAAGATGCCGAAGAAGCCCGCCAAATTGTAATTAAGATTGCGCAAGAACATCAAGTAAAAACGGCGGTCAAAGTCAAATCTATGGCCACCGAAGAAATCGGCCTGAATGCCGCCATGCAGGAGCAAGGTATCCAAACTCTGGAAACCGACCTGGGTGAATACATAATTCAAATGGCTGGTTGTGGACCATCTCATATTATCATACCGGCCATTCACATGAAGAAAGAAGAAATTGCCGATCTATTTAAAAAAAATTTGGGCGTGGATGCACCCGACGAAGCAACTCAATTGACAGCTACCGCAAGAGAACAACTTCGTACGCAATTTTTAAAGGCGGATATGGGCATCTCCGGTGCCAATTTCCTCATCGCTGAAAGTGGCACTCTTGTCATTGTTTCAAATGAAGGCAATGGGCGCATGTGTACCACACTACCGGACTTGCATGTGGCGGTAGTAGGCATCGATAAGGTTGTTCCGGATTGGGAAAGTGCCGGTCTTTTGTTACGCATGCTAGCCCGTTCAGCCACCGGGCAAAAAATTACTGCCTATAATTCCTTCATCACCGGCCCACGCCGGGAAGATGGTGAATTTGGTGCCAAAGAATTCCACCTGGTCTTGCTGGATAACGGACGCAGCCAAATCCTGGCAGACCCGATAGGCCGAGAAACTTTAAAATGTATTCGTTGCGGTTGTTGTTTAAACGTTTGTCCAGTTTATAAAAATGTGGGAGGTTTTGCCTATGGTTGGTTTATATCCGGGCCAATCGGCGCTATTTTCACCCCCCAAATTTTAGGCACCCAGGCCGCTGCAGAATTACCTTTCGCTTCCTCATTATGTGGTGCCTGTGTGGATGTCTGCCCGGTAAAAGTGCCCTTTACCCAAATTTTGTTACACTTACGGAAGAGGGTCGTAGATGGCGATGAATTTGCCCAACCCGCCCTTTCTCTTCCTGCCCGCAATGCTGCAAAAATCGGGCGTTTAGCTTTCGGCGTCAACTGGATTTACAGGTTTGGCACCCGAATTTTACCCGTAGTAACTGCGCCGTTAAGTAAAAAAGGGTGGATCGAAAAACTACCCGCCCCCTTTAATCGTTGGACGCGTGTCCGTCCTTTTCCTGCTTTTATCGGCAGTTTCCGTTCTTGGTGGCATAAGAACGAAAAAACAAGAAAGGTAGATTAAAATGACCGATACACCTGAACTAATACTGAATGTTGCCCACGCACTCGGCCATCAACCTTTGCAGGTCCCACCTCCTCGCCCGGAATTGCCGATCGCACCACTATACAACGATCAGGAACAAGCACTCGACCTATTCTCAAATGAAATCAGTAAACTCTCTGGTGAATTTCTTCGTTTGAAACTGGCGGATTTGGATACTGCCCTTTCAGATTTGATCAAACACCACAATATTCATAAAGCAGCCATCTGGCGTGATGACCGTACTGCAAACTACAAGCTCCATAATAAACTCACTTCTTACGGCATCCAACTTATGCCTGCAAATGCAGATAAGAATGCGTTGGCAACTTGCGATCTGGGCATTACTACAGCGGATTTTTTCATCCCCGAAACGGGCACCATTGGCTTATTGTCTTCCGCCCAAAAACCCAGGCCCGTTTCTCTGCTCCCCCGCGTTCATTTGGCGATATTAACGAAGGCGGATTTACGGCCCAATCTTTCGATAGGTCTGCAGGAATTCAAGAGCCAACCATACCTTACACTCATCTCTGGCCCAAGCCGAACATCGGATATTGAGTTGATCCTTACACTCGGAGTACATGGTCCCAAGAATCTCGTGGTTTGGTTTTTTGACGATGTATAATTTTTGACCTGATTTGCCTACTTTAAAGCAAGTCTAATATTTGTGTAATTCGATCCAGTGAATTTTTTCTCCTTCTATAAATTTCAGTTTATTGAATGCTTACAAGATAACATAAGATAATTTTCCCATATCAATAGAATACTGTCAGGTTACTGTATTAAAACAATGTGCAATCACTGGTATGGCTGATCAACAAAATCATCCGCACTGGTTATTGCTGCTCAATTCTCAATATTTTTATCTTTTTTAGTTTGATTGAGAATGGGAGGTTTTAAATGGTATTGTTTTAATTTCTGTGAATTTTTTCACCTGTTCCTTGATTGCACGCTCAA
>DHVH01000334.1 GCA_002412555.1 Marinilabiliaceae bacterium UBA5213
GCATGATTATCCCGGCGAGTTCCATATAGCAACTGAAAAAAAATTATAACATATGAAATAAGAAAGTATGCCCAGTGTAAAGGAGGATAATCCATCTACAAATCACGCAGCAACTTATTGGCCGGCATATTAACCTGATTCCTATTGAACTCATCCAATACGCTTCGCAACTTTTGATAGTCCTCGGTTTCTTCGAAATGAAAATCAGAAGTTCCGAATTTCTCCAGTTTATCCGTAACACAACTAATGGTCATTTTATCAATATCAAAAGCCGGAGCAAAACCTGCCTCTCGTTCATTGTCCTGAAAATGGACTTCCACTAAAACACCCGACTCTTCCAATTTCCGAACCAATTCAGTCACCAATCGGATGGGCAGCTTTAGGCTGACCGACAAGTCGGACATACTTGGAGCAGGCAACTGATTCTTAAAATTATCTACGGCAAATTTAACAACCAGCAAACTGACCAGACGGCGGTAATCATCGCTAATGTTCAGGGTATCCGTATCAAACTCGTAGCTCTTTTCATTTTGATGAGCAAAAGACAGTTCTGCTCCCAACAAAACAATTAACCATGACAAATTCATCCATATAAGGAACAAAGGCAAAGCTGCAAAGCTGCCATAGATAGCATTGTATTTAGACATGCCCAACTGAAAAGTGATGTAGGCAAACTGCAATAATAAAAATAAGGATCCGGCTATTATACCGCCAAATAAGGCCGAAGTAAACTGAACCTTGGTATTCGGCATCAGCATAAACATCATGGTAAACACTACCCAAATTAAAATATATGGTGATGCCCAGGTGATGATTGGCGTGGCAAATTTTCCCAAATCAAAGACTTCTATTGAGCTGGTAATAAACACCATGAAACTGGACGATAGCACCAGCAGAACGGTAGATACCAACATAAAAGAAATATAGTCGCTGAACTTACGAACCACACTACGGGCTGTCTTAACACCCCATATATCGTTAAAAGACGACTCTATATCGCTCAAAATCTTAATAACACTAAAAAGCAGCACAACCACACCCACACCTGCAATCATTCCTCCTTTGGTGCTATCTAAATAACTCAGGGCAAACTCCTGCACCCAAGTTACCACCTCTTCGTGACCCGCCAAACGTTGATGCAATTGCTGTTCCAGGGTCTCCCTAAAGCCAAAGCCTTTTGCGATGGCAAAAGCCAGAGCCACAACCGGCACAACCGAAAGCAAGGCATAATAGGTAAGTGCCGAAGCCTTTACCATACAATCATCGATTAAAAACCGTTTGACTGCTATAACAAAAATACGAACTGTACGGATGAGCCAAAACTGACGAAAGGAAGTGTTGTCCTTGCGCATTCGCCAGATGTCCTCTTCTATAAATTTCTGTAAAGCTTTTACTTTCTGATTGACCACAAGCGTGAGAATTAAAAGGGTTCTAAGAAAAATAAATTGAGACAGCAAGCCTGTAAGCCGGATCCTGTACCAGATAAATCTGGTGCCTGTCATTAATCTAAGGTTACAGTCACCTGCAACCTTGAGCGACCTACCCTTTCCGGCTGTTACCAACAGGGCGAGCAACCCTGTACCCCTAAGGGAACCGAAATATACATGGTCTTGCAACCCACATGGCGTACGGCTACCATAGTTACCTATAGTACCGGTGGGCACTTACCCCACCTTTTCACCCTTACCTCGACAAGCGCGGCGGTTATTTTCTGTTACGCTACAATACCCTTGCGAATATCTTCCCGTTAGGAAGTGTGGTGCTCTGTGTTGTCCGGACTTTCCTCTGACTACTAAAGTAGTAAGCGACAGACCGGCCTGCTGCACAATCTATTCAATCTTAAATGCTTGATATTTACTTACAGGCACCAGAAATGCATCCGGATAACCTCTTTGCCTGACTTTTGCTAATTCTTCAAGGGCTACAGCACCATCAAAATGGCCTACACAATACCTATATATACGATCACGCATGTAATACTCCTGAACATTATCGAACTGCTCAAATTCACTTACATAAACAGGAAAACGCAAAGCCGCCAGTTGTATGGTATAATTTACACCAGCAACCGGACGGGCATTTTTATCGACGACCGGGGTTTGGCTGGAATTATTCAAAGTTATTTTTCTGGTATTAAGCACAAAAACATCTGAGAACCCCTGGGCCTTAAGCGCATCCAATTCACGGGCTGCCTCACTAAAAGTAGCATATGCCCCTACTGTATACCTTACAAAACCATCGGTACAAATAAACTCTCTTGCCTGTGATAAACTGGCAAAGAAATTAGCATTACCTGGTGGTTCCTTCAAAGCAACCACCTGTATGGTATAGTAGGGTGCCGAAATCGATTCTACAGTGACAATTTTTCTGGCGCTTCTAAGATGCGCCAGCTTATCTCCACGAGCCGATAGGGCTGAAAAAATAAAGAGGGTTAATATAAAGGTTCGTATCAGCTTCATTGTTTAACAATTTAATTAAAACAATCCATCTTGTCAAAATTCGCTATTTTCACTAACATATAAAAGTTTTACAGCTTAAAAGCATATTCTACTGTAAAAAGCGCCATACCACCACCTCAATTCTGCGGTTCATTAAATGTTCCGCATCACTGCATAGCTTTCCTCTGCGGCAATTATTCTCAATATATCGTTCTCCATATCCACGAGGTATCAAATTCTCAGCAGGCACTCCCTTTGACATTAAATAAGTTTCAGCCTTCTCAGCTACTGTTTGTGAGGTGGTAAGGTTAGTCATGCGATTGCCCCGGGCATCGGTGTGCCCGTTGAGTTTGATAACCACATTGGGATTCGACAACAAATATGCGGCCACTTTATCAAGCAGACTAATGCCTTGTGGGGTAATTTCTTCTCCTACGTATAGAATGGCCAGTCCGCTAATTTCATTCAAATCAGCTTCTTTGAAAATGGGCGCCAATGAAAAGCCTGCCGAACCAATTTCATCGAGTTCCATAATATTTCCAACCACTCTTCGTGTATTAAACTCACTCTTTGTTACAGTTATTTCAAACTCCTGTCCCTCTTGTCTGTAAGTATCTGGAATAGTCAAAGTAAATCGACCGTTAGTGCCCGAAGTTCCTCTGCTTATGACAGTTCCTGTAAAGGCATCAGAAATTTCAACATTGGCACCATCCAAAGCATTCCCATTAAAAGAGCTGGTGACCATGCTCCTGAAAGAACCAGGGAAGATGCTAAGGTCAATCTTAGGTTCTTCAACAACTGGCTCAGGCACCCGTACTGGTTGAGTAATAGGCTCAGCAACCACAACCGGTTCAGGTCTTGAAATTGGAACTACCACCGGTTCAGGTTCGGCACGAATAATGTCTGCCATCGGCTCCTCAACTTTTGGGGTAGAACTTTCCTCCTCATCTAAATATTGAACATAGAAAATAACATCTTCCATTCCATCTCCCAAACGATTGGTGGATAAGAATCCTTTTTGGGGATCATTGGGATCAATCACATAACTAAAATCATCCTTATCTGAATTAAATGGCTTCATCATATTCTCAGTATTGCCCCAAATACCATTCATATATTCTGCCCTAAACAAATCTAATCCTCCAAAACCGGAATGGCCATCACTTGAAAAATAGAGTACATTATCTCTGCTAATAAATGGGAAACGCTCATTGCCAAAAGTATTTACCCGAGGCCCCAGGTTACTGGGGGCCCCATAAGTGCGATTGGCTCGCCTTTCAACACGCCATAAATCAGCACCACCGTAACCACCAGGCCTATTGGAAACAAAGTATAAAAATTTATCATCGGGGGATACTGCAGGATGGGCATTATCAAATTCATCAGAGTTAAAAGGTAACTCTCTTTCATTAATCCAGTCATTACCATCAAATTGTACCGAAAAAATCTTATTCATAGAACCTCCGCCCCGCACCCTTACAGTACGGGTATAATACATGGTTTTATTATCAGTTGAAAAAGAGATAGCCCCAACGTGGTAAGGGAAAACTAGATTCTTTGAAAATAAGCGTGTATTGGCAATTTGGTCATCAACTAATTCCGAATAATAAAGACTCAAGAAACTACGGCCCTGACGGTCACGGGCACGACCTTCATCCTCTGGTGAGGCCGAAGAATATACAACACCATTACCATAATATTGAATTCCAAAGGACTGGCCATAGGTATTAATAGAAGATGGGTTAACCCTTACATTGGTAAGGAACTCGTCATTTTCCATGGCCCATTCACAGGAGCGTATCAATTCATCTATCTGTGCTTGCAAGGTAGGGTTTTGTGGTCTGGCACGTTGATATAAGTCAATAGCACCTTCGTAGAAACCGAAACGGTGTGTTGCTGCAGCATAAGTAAACAAATCGTATCCTGATAAATGATCTTCCACATCCATAAAGGCAGAAAAGGCTTCATCAATATTATTCAGCTGAAAATAGCAATGTGCAATTCTTATTTTGTCTTCCACTGCAAAAGAAAAGTCATTAGCTATTAAAGTCTTATAATATTCAAGTGCTTCAAAATATTCGCCACGTTCATACTGGCTCTGGGCACGGCGCAAAGAGCCTTGTCCATCTGCAGAGACTGAGATGATTAGAAATATGAATACTAATAATGAGTTTAAGGCTAGTTTCATGAGTTCTGTAATTTAAACTATTATAATTAATCCGTCATTAAAAATAACGGATAGATCGCATACCTGGCCGCTTGTTGAACGAAAAATCAAACTGCAAACTCAGCTCGTGTGATCCAGCCTTTGCATATTGATTGATAGCGTTAAATGGGTAATCAAACGAATAGCGAACAGTAAACTGTCGGCTAATAATATATTCCAGCAAAAGAACAGCTTCCGAAATTGTACGGTAGGACATACCTACCCATAATTGCTCTCCAAGTAGAACGTTGGCGGTAAAATCCACCTGCAGAGGAGCCCCGTATACTTCTTTAATCAAAATCGTAGGTTTAACCTTAACCGGATACCAATCAAATATATAACCACCATAAAGGTACATGTGCATGTTCTTAAAATCAATCGAGTTCTTAAATCCTGCACTGGCCTCATCAAACTGGTCGGAGAAAAACTTAGGAATTGAAAAACCTGCGAAATAATCATCTGAATAAAAATAGGAACCAAATCCAAAATTGAAATTCAATTTTGACTCCTTTCCGGCAAAAACAGGATCCATATAATCGTTTGTGACAGACTTGGTACCATCATAAACCATGGAGCTAAACCCAAACTGCAAACCCAATGAAAGAAACCTTTCTGATCGGTCAAGTTGTACCTTGTAAGAGGCAGCACCAAACAAATCAAACGTGTTGGTAAATCCAATTCTGTCATTAACCAAAGCAAGGCCAACCCCAATATCCGTGTCTTCAATGGGACCATGAATGTTCAATGCCTGGGTCATAGGCGCACCCTCGAGGCCGATCCACTGGCTGCGGTGAATCATTAGTCCGCTAATGATATCGCGCGTTCCGTTGTAAGCAGGATTAAGCAAGCCCTGATTGGCAATATAGTGGTTAAACTGATATTGATTTTGTCCAAAAACAAGGTGCCCTCCCATGCAAAGAAACAGCCCTATAAGTATGAGATATTTTTTTACCATAACAATGGGTCTTACTAAAACCTGAAGGGCTAAGCCCTTCAGGTTAATTGGGTTGCTATTGTTTATTATAACTTTCAATTGTCTATCTTCTTAATTCAACATAGCCTGAAAACCTTCTGGTCTGCACAGTACCTTCTACATTCTTTTTGACTTCAAAAACATAAAAATAAACACCATTGGGTAACTCCTTTCCAATTGAGATCATAGCACCCACATTAGAAGTGCCGTCCCAACTATTATCATAATTTTTCCCTTCACTACGATACACAATGGTTCCCCATCGGTTAAATACCTCCAGCGATGATTCTTCGGTCAATCCTAATCCACTTATCACAAACCGATCATTGATTCCATCCGCATTGGGTGAAAATGCATTCGGTAACAGGAAGGATTGAACATCACCAAAATCCTTATTTCCAGCCATTATAATGATGTAGGATGTTGATTTTCTGGCTAAAACAGATGGGTTAGCTACAGTGTAATGAACAGAATCCTTACCAAAGAAACTAGGTGCTTTGTAATAGGTTAGCAGTCCGCTGCTCGCATCAACCGTTAAAGATCCACCCAATGACTCATTAAGTATTCTGGCACTATAGGTAAGGTTAACATCTGAGGACGTTTTCCCTGTAATCAAAGCACTAAGATCAATTGATCCGGATAAATCACCGGCATCTAAATACAAGGTATCAGGATTCGCCTTTAGCTGCGACTGGTGAATTCGAACAAACCCAGTCATGAGCGCTTCACAACCACCATCTTCAGCAACGGCTAGCACATAGTAATCACCAGGCAATTCGACAGAAAGAAATTCAAGCATACCGCCGGTGCCTCTAATTCCAAAATCAGGCTGATCAAAAGCATATTCACCATCACGAATCAGGAAGTACCAAACCTCTTCCTCTGAACCAGACAACAATACGCTTTGGTTAGCAATTCCACTGTTGACGGTGAATACCTCAGGTGTGATGTATTCAGTAATGGTGAAAAAATTATTGCCATTGAAACTAAATTTTGAATTATCTCCCTGAACAGTAATGGTATATGTGGTAGTACCAGTCACCAAGTTAGGAAAGGATACTGCACCTCCGTTACCCTTAATTATTTGAAAAGGCGTGCTGAGATCATTCACATCCACTAACTCATAATAGACATCAGGTGTAGTACCTCCTAATGAAACAGTTACCCCGGCACCATCGGCTGAGCAATAGCTCATATCCTGGCCTACAGATAAGGTGTATGGATCGACAGGTGAAGTAACAAAGTTCACAGAAAGCGATTGAGAAATACTGGTACAAGGACTATTGTCCGTCCACGCCGCTTCCACAAAGTAAGACCCGCTAACGTACACCAACCATGATACATCTTCACTTCCGGTAAAGGCTATATTAGGTGTTTGTTCACCATCAATTGCATGGAATAAAGTATAAGTCACACCAATCTCAGCATTATCAACTGAAATGAGACCATCAACGTTACTTAAAATCGGAACAATTGGCGATGGATCTGGTACAACAGTAAAACCAGTATCAAAAGAAACTTCACATTCACCACCCATACGCATGGCTTTGACTGAATAAGTGCCTGCAGGGATCAAAGTTTCAAAAGGCAAATCTCCAGCACCATCTCCAAGTACAGAGGCTACTTCCTGATCTAGTGCATCATAAATTCTGTAGATAATTCCAAACTCACTGGTAGACAGACGAACTGTAGCCCCCAATTCAGAATCGCAATAAGAATAAATAGGATCAACTTCAACACCTGAAATATCAGGGGCAGGCAGCAGCGTCACATCAACTTCACCGTTCATACTGGAAGTACAACCGGTTACTTCATTGCGCGCATATACCGTATAAGGACCTTCCTCAAACACACTTTGGAAAGTTAAGACATCTCCGCTTCCAAGTGCAGTATCACGAACACGTGGAATAAAGTCACCGTCATAGACCAAAGTATAAAGAACGCCCACTTCCGATCCATTTAATCCAATTTCAGCACCTTGGCTAACATCGCAGAAAACGCCAGACCCAGTAATTTGGTAAGCAACAGGTAAATTATTAAACCTGAGTTCAACCGTGCCATGCATTGGAATATCGGTGCAATCATCATTGGTAGCCAACACGATATAATCACCTGGTTCAGAAATCAATCCAAAATCTAAAGACTCTCCATCAGAATAACCCACATAATTAGTTACGATCGTTCTAACAGGTACATCAACCCCTCCTACACCAGCACCAAGCGACCACAAAACATAGGTAACTTCAGGTTCAGATGAGGATAAACGAATATTAATGCCAGCATCGCCTTCGCAAATGGCTCCGTTACCCAACACTGCGTATTTTGTAATGGCGCCAGGAATATCCACTTCAAAATCATCATCTAAAAAGACTTCACATCCGTCCAGACTGGCAAGGACTTTATAATTTCCATTGCCATCAAAATCCACATCCGGGAAGTCCACATTATTACCATTGCCCGTCACTACAAAGCCTGTGGGGCCATTGTTATTTGCATCAACCCACCAATAGATTTCATACACAACGCCATCTTGGGAATTGAGCAAGGTTATGGTAGCATCAATATCACAATCAATACCGGTAATATCATCATCAATCAGGATACCTTGATCTGGCAAAGGTTTCTCTACCACAATCACCTGACCATTCATATCAGCCTCACAGGAAGTATTATCATCAGAGGCCACAATGGAATAGCTACCAGGTGCATTCACGGTGAATTGAATTAGTCCACCATTGCCAGATTCAGATTGAACTGTGGCAACACCATCCAGATAAAGAACGTAAGTCACGCCACTTTGCGAACCAGACAATTCAATTACAGCTACACCACCGGCACAATAACCGGGATCTCCATCCACTTCGAATATCTGAGGCAGCGGATCTCCTGTCAACGTAATACTACCAATAAGACCTTCGCAACCCGAAACAGGCATAGTACCAATAACAGTGTACTCTCCAGGTATATTAAAAGTACCGTAATTATAAACTATAGCGGGATCATTAATTGATCCAATCATAGCAGCCCCCTGAGCAACACCCTCATAATAGAGTTGATACACAACACCAGCTTGTTGTCCGACCTGACGAATTACAACGCCGGTAGGATCACCTAAACAGAAATGACCTCCATTAGCGGCTTCCAAGGTAAAAGTATCGGGTGCAGGATCCATAGCCACCTCCACTACTCCATCCATAGGATAGAGACATCCGCCTGCTGCTGCAATCATTACACGATAAAAACCTGCTTCGGTAAAGGGACCAAATTGAATAGGCTCTCCAGTACCCACATCAGATATGCCTGTTGAACTACTATTGCGATACACTTCATAAGCGGCCCCATTAGAGGATCCCTCCAAAATAAGAGTAACTCCACCAGAACCTTCACAATAAATACCGCTGGCCGGATCAGAAACAAGATTAAAGACGCCACTATTGGGCAGCACATCCAGATCTAATTGACCGTTCATGAGTGAAGCACATCCCGTTGCAAGGTCTACCGCTTCAATGGTATAAACACCACCAACCGAATGAGATCCCATATTTAAAGATCCATTGTCTCCGGCAACCGGACCACTAAAGAATTCACCGTTTAACAGCAGGTTATAATTAAACCCTATTTCTGAACCATCTAAAGAAATGGTTACAGGACAAGCCGTCACAACGCCTGTGGGATTCATATTAAAGACTGTCGGAGCTGGTTGCTCCCTAACTTCTACGATAGTTGGGAACCAGCTTATTGTACCAAATCCGGTCAGTCTGGTTGCTTTAACCTGATAAAAACCTTCCGGAACATCATTCCAGACCATGACACCACCTACTAAGGTAGAAGTGGCAACCGGATTAATCAAATCAGAAGTTTCGTATAACTCATATACCACAAATCCTTCATATCCGCTAAGCGATAACTGTACACCAGCTTCTCCGGCGCAATACTCAGAATAAGCAGGTTGTAACACAAATTCAACGGGATAAGCATCCACATTAATGGTAACAACCTCACTTACATCTGTACAACCAAAGGTATTTCTGGCAATCACGGATAATTCATCACCATCAACCAGACCGCTTATAACAAGACTGGCATCTGTTGTCCAGCCATTGGGATCACCGTCGTACGGCACACCATTGATCATGTAAATATAATCAACACCACCACTGGCTTCCACAGTAACATTATCACCTGCACCAATATTATTCGACGGCAATACATTAATACCAGCCACAGGCAAAGCATTGACTGTAATGGCAATACTGGCAGAAATACCGTTACACAAATTAGCGTTACGCACCACCACATAAACCAAGTCCCCGTCTTCTAAGCTTGAAGTTACAAACTGGTCTGAGCCACCTTGCTGCTGCACCAAATCCAAAGAATTCCTAAGGATATAGAAGGAATAGTGATTGCCCCCAGATGCGGTAAAAGTAACCGGATCTCCGGCACAAATCTCTGTGACATCACTACTTAGGGTAGCTACCGGTAGGGGAAATACGGTGATTTCAATGGTTGTGGAAACTTCGGTACAGCCAAAGCTATTCTCAACGGTGACATAAAACTCATCCCCATCAGCAGGATCAGTAATTTCTATTTCGTTGTCGGTACCAGCTGCCCCAATGGAGCTTCCATTTCGGAAAAACTCATATAGGCTACCGCCCGAGGCAGTTAAAACCAATGTTTCGTTGGCACAAAGCTCGGTGTCAGAAGCTATTAATGTAGCTATGGGTGTGTTAATGGTGATTTCAATGGCAGCCGAGTTAGTACAACCATTGGCACCTTCTCCAATTACCCGAACTACGTCTCCATCAACAAGTGTGCTTATGTTCAAGGTGTTGCCATTGCCAAAAGCCTGAACTTCAGTGCCGTTAATTTCAAAAGCATAATCAACACCACCGCTGGCAGTGAAAGTAATCTCCTCATTTAAACAGGCCACATCATCCGTTTGACCACTACTCAAAGCAATGGTAGGCAGGTCACGAACCGTGATGGTTTCTTCCGCAGATTCCACCGCACAACTACCTAAAGTTATGGCTACTTTTATCACATCACTATCCGTCCACGCATTCGAACTATATACATTGTTAGCACCAGACTGAACAGAAGTTCCGTTAACCATGAAGTTATAAGAGGTATAACCGGCTGTAGCCGTGGCCGTAATGGTTTCACCATCACAAATATCCGATGAAGATAGTGTTAAAGTGTTATCAGGTGATTCTCTTACTTCAATGGCTAAATCTTCTTCGTCTTCACATCCATTGGCATCACGTACCAAAACGCGTAAGGTGTAAACACCTATTGGCAAAGTGACGTCAGTAGTATAATCTGCATCTGCATCAAGAGCTCGGGTATCTACAATAACATCCGCCGCATTCAGCAAGGTAAAGGCGTACAAAACACCACCTGTGGCGGTATAAGTTTCTGACGTGCCTTCGCAAATATTTAATTCCCCGGTTAAGGTAGCAGATGCTTCAGTTACAACAACAGTTATAGTGGCTGGATTACTCATACAAGTAATGCCATTGTCAACATCTCCTACTACAACACTGTAGGCACCAGCATCAGATAACTGAGCGTTGGTGATTTGAAGGGTATTACTGGTGGCGCCAACAATAGGATTGCCTGCACGGCTCCACTGGTAAACATAATTGCCGCTTCCTCCTGAACCCGAAGCCGTCAATGTTAGCGTGCCATCCACGCAGACCTGGTTGAGAGGGTTACTACTGGTCACACTGGCAGTAGGCACCTCATTCACAAGCAAATCAGCTGTTAATCCAACTGGTGTAGCAGTACAACCATTGGCATCGGTAAGGCTTACCAAAGTATAAGTTACGTCTGAACCAGGAGAAACTGATTCTGTATGCGTATTGCTGCTAATACCATTGCGCACAACATTACCGGATCCATCATTGAAGGTGACCGACCAAGGAGTTGCTCCAGTAGTCAGTACTATCCGAAGTGTGCTACTTTCTCCATCACAAATGGCCGTATCATCAAAACTAATGGTCGCCGCAGGATCCGGATAAACAGTCAATGGAAGTGTTTCTTCATCGGTACAGCCATTGGCATCTTCCACCAATACAGTTATGGTATAGGTGCCAGCTGGCAATGCCGAAGTATCATAAGTGGAAGTAGCTAAGCGACCAGAGGTTTCTACCACTGTATTGCTGGCATTCCGAACAGTAAAGGTATACCAAACTCCACCTCCGGCAGAATATGAGGCTATAGATCCGGCGCATACCTCAGTGTCACCGGTTAAGGTGGCTGTTGGCAAAACATTTATTTCCACATCTGTTGTAGCAGGCAGACTGTTGCAGGCATTGGCGTCTGAAACAACAAGCGTATAGATGCCATCCATAGCAAGTGTTGCAGGATCAATGACCGGGTTCTGCACAGTGGAGGTGAAACCATTGGGGCCTGTCCATGAAAAAGTAAGTGTTCCAGTGCCAGAAGCAGAAGAACTTAAGTTAATAATACCACCATCACAAGCAGGTCCGTCATTGGAAATAACATCAATCACCGGACGTGGAGTAACCCCCACAGTAATACTCGCGGAAGATGAACCACAGCTATTAGCATCGGTAACCGTCACTTCATATAAGCCGGCATCAGAAAGACCAGCTGTAGCTATCGAAATGGTGCCTGTTGTTTCTGCTAAAGGATTACCATTTCTTGTCCATGAGAAAGAATAGGGACCAGAACCGCCAGTAACACTGGCAGTAATGGTCAATGCACTGGCTTCACATATTTCAAAATCAGCAGGTAAGGTAACCGTAGGATTTTCATTAACGGTAATGCTATGGGTAGTTGAGTTACTGCAACCATCCGGACTACCAACGGTCAAGGTGTAAGTTCCATTGTGCAGACTGCGAACTGCGGAAGCAATTATTGGATCTTGCTCTGTAACGATTGTTCCATCAGGATATTCCCAGGAATAACTGGTCATACCATCCGGGTCAGCAAATAATTGAATAGGGTCACCTTCACAATAAGTAGGGTTATCGCTTGTGGCTATAGGGCTTGGAAGGAGGTGAACAGTTAATGACGGTTCATCCTTCATATATTGAATACATGTAGTTCCGATTAATAACTCTCCATAAATTCTATACGTGCCTGATTGATCAACATTAAAGGTAAGCTCCCCACCAGTACCGTTTCTAAATTCAATTTGATTGACACCTCTATATAGGTAATAAGTAACATCAGCTTCACTAGATTCCATTCGCAAAGTAGTGGATTCACCAGCGCATATCTCATCATCATCGATTGTAACGTGGTATGCTATAGGTGAGCGAGCTATCCGAATATAATCATTGTTGAAATTGAATGTAAGTCCTGCATTATACTCGAAAGCGTCAACTCTCAAAAAATGTGACAAATACAGACTTGGTATATATTCTGGCTTTAAATAAAACTGCGCTGATGCTCCCCACCCTACCTTTTCTATTAAAATAGAAGTAAGATCAGTATTGGTATCATTATGCACAATCCGCCAGCCTATAGAGTCACCAGTAAAATTCCAATCAGCATTTAAAACCAATTCACCCGAGTCGGCATTGTTACAATACCATGGCTCTAGACAATCAATTCTACCAAACTGTCCTGCCAACTGGATATAATCATCCCAGCGATTCTCTTTTATGGCCTGATCCGCAGCATCTCTAATAGCTCGCAAGGCATTTGGATCTTGCCGAACCTGCGCATCCAGTGAGTCAACCCCTGAAGCAAGAATTGAGATTAGTAAGAGTATCTTAAGTAAAAATCTTTCAATCATAACCTATCAATTAGGGTAAGACAAGTTTATTTGGCTTGTAATTAACATGCAAAATTAATCTAATTCGCCTATTTACAAGGCTTATGAGCCATTATTCACCTTTGAAATGATGTGAAAATCCAAATCAAAAATGAATTTGAAGTTAGTAATTACACATTGCGGAAAAACAATGGCTCAAATTCTAGAATCGGAGCGCTTCAATATTTTCGTAATCAACACCGTACATATTGCTTTAAATCAAAAACACCGGAATAAAAGCGCTTCAAAATTGTCCTCTTTAGAACAATTATAAATTCCTAAACATTTTTTACGTTCTTGCATCAATTAAGTTTCAAAACACTGTGTTTACTACTATTTTAAACATGCAGTTATTTTTAGCCAGCCAAAAAAAGATGTCTGTATTACATTTTTAATTGTTGTAAAAGCTCCGGCTGTTCATCCAGTGCAATCTTTGCAATCTTTAAATAATTTCTCACCCATTCCTGAAGCACCTTCAATTTCAACCCTTTATCTGCAGTCTGTTGTTTGGCTTCCTTCTTACTTTGTTCACAGAGCAAGGCAACTGAGCGCAAATGGTCCAGGCCATCCATCAATTCCTTGATATCCTTTCGGCCGATACCATATTGGTGCAACATTTTCAACCAACGCTCTTCGGCCAGCAATCGCGTCCCAAACAATGAAACCTGATTCATCCATGCATCGAGGTTAACCATTCTCGGGCCATCTAATTGCAAGGCCTTACTTATAATGACATCCTTGTCGAATGCAATTCTGGCTATTTGTAACATTTTCATGTAACTCTTGCGAACCAAAGCATAAAGCTTCTTTCTCTCTTGGTGGGCCACCAGCTTTTCTTGCATAGCTTTTTCCTGGGATCGACTGACCAACAATACTGCATTGTAATGGTGTTCACCCTCCTTCAATCGATCTACACTATATCCAAAGCGACTTGTGGCTGCCATAATTTTGGAATCTTTAAGTGAATTCCCAATTAAAGCTGACACCTGGCCCATATATTCATCAAACGATAGTTTTGAAAAATGCATCGTTCACAATTTAATTCTACATGTAATCTTACAAATATATATTTAAATTTCATATTCATTGAAAAATATTTATAAAAATTTGAAAAAATATTAATCGACTGATAAATATTAATCTGTATTGATCAAATATTATTTAATAAAACTCTAATATTTTAATAATTTCAAAAACTACATGTAAAAAGTAACAAATGATTAATTAATTTAATTTCTCATTCGAAATTCTTATTCTTGTATTCAAATATTTTAAAATCGTTTCAAAATTTTATATCTAATTCTAGTAATTTACATTTCAAATGAATATTTTACAAATACATAATAAATTTTCTATTGTACCCAAAATTGTTTTTTATACCTTGTATGTCAGACCATTAAATAATAGTTTGTATCAACTTCTTCAAAGACCTTCACCCTTGCCGTGCTAAGCTATTATCAATCAGCCTCTCCATCTCAACAGCCTATTTTTACTGGAAATCTGCTTTGATTTTAGTGCGTAGGAGATCAACTTATCGAATTTTCAGTTGTTTTCTTCAGAAAGGCATTTCGTTAATGGATTTGCAACAAATTCGGGAATAATCCGGCATCTTTGTCTTTTCAAAGTCGCATTAAAAATGTTCAACTATTTTCAAGTCTTCCGACCTCATTACAAAGCCAATTTCTCACTTGCACTGCCCGTAATGCTATCGCAGGCCGGTCAAATGATTGTGGTGATAGCCGACAATTTGATGGTTGGCCAGCTAGGCGCTACCCAACTGGCAGCTGTAGCACTGGCGAATAACATTTTTGTCGTGGGCATGATGTTTGGAATTGGCCTGGTTACCGGTGTGACCCCATTAGCCGGCAAAGCCTTTGGTGGTGGTAACCGACGGGAAGCTGCCAACTGGTTTAAGCAATCGATGCTCACGCATCCTGTGATGTCTCTGCTGCTAACTGTTGTAATGGGACTGATTGCTCTGGCCATACCCTATATGGGACAACCTGACGAAGTGGTTCTTCTGGCCATACCTTATTATTTGATATTGGTAACCTCCCTCATCCCCTTTCAATTCTTTTTCATCTTTAAGCAATACGCTGAAGGATTAGGCAACACACGTATTGCTATGATCATTACCATAAGTGCAAATATTATCAACATTGTACTCAATTATTTGCTGATTTATGGCAAGGGAGGATTTCCCGCCTATGGGGTAATGGGAGCTGGTTATGCAACACTGATTTCCCGCATCATCATGCCTTTGGCCTTTGCCTGGCTTTACTTTAAACTCGATTTTTTCAAACCGGAAAGAATTTCCTGGAAACTAAGCCGTTACGATCTGAAAAAATCACTTCGAATGCTTAGAGTAGGCTTTCCGATTGGGGGACAATACATTGTAGAAATGCTCACCTTTACACTTGGGAGCATTATGATGGGATGGATGGGTGCAAAAGAATTGGCGGCTCACCAGGTGGTCATTAGTCTGGTTTCATTAACCTACATGATTTCTGCGGGCTTAGCTGCTGCCACCACAGTTAAGGTGAGTCATTTCAGGGGAGCCAAAGATATTAAGGAAATGAAAAGAGCAGTTTTTGCCTCTCTGCATATGGTAATTGTTTTTATGACCCTGAGTTTAATTACCTTCTTATCTCTTCGCTTTAAAATACCGGCGCTGTTTGTTCCCGATCAGGAGGTTATCGCCATTGCGGCCGGACTGATGCTTGTTGGAGGATTATTTCAACTGTTTGATGGTATTCAGGTGGTTTCTCTGGGTGCCTTAAGAGGCATTGAGGACACAAAAATACCCATGATCATGTTGATCATTGCTTACTTTCCCATCGCCTTACCAGTGAGCTATATCGCAGGGTTTGTGTTGGATCTGGGACCGCAAGGAATATGGTTGGGTTATATGGTGGGACTAATGCTTGTCGGTGCCCAGTTATTGACACGATTCCGTTGGAAGGTTAAGAAGCTGATGCAGCGACAGGAGAACGCATAACCTAACCCAACAGTGAGCCTACCCTACCACGTTCACCTCACGGTGTAGTACGATGTTAAATTTGTGCTTAATATCCGCTTCAATTTTCTCAGCTAAGACCAGAATCTCCCGTCCGCTGGCTTGGCCCATATTTATAAGGACCAAAGCCTGATGTTGATGAACAGCAGCTTGGCCGAGCGATTGTCCTTTCCAGCCCGCTTTCTCAATCAGCCAGCCGGCAGGTATTTTCACCATTTGATTATCTGCCATTTCATAGAAGGGAACATCCGGATACCTGGCTCTTATAGCCGCTAACACAGAAGCATCGACCACCGGATTTTTAAAAAAGCTACCGGCGTTACCAAACACTTTAGGATCGGGTAACTTTTCACTTCTAATGTCCACAATGGCTTGCCTAACATTTTTAAGCGAAGGAGCACCCAGTTTTTCGACAGCCTTTCGAACATGGCCATAGTCCAATAAAAACTCAGGATCTTTGTCGAGTCGAATATAAACCCGTGTAATAATGACCTTATTCTTAAGTTCATTTTTAAAGATGCTGTCACGGTATCCAAAGGCACAAGCATCCTTCTCAATTGAAAATGACTGTCCGTTGTGCATATATACACCTTCTGCCTTTACAAACACATCTTTAAACTCAACGCCATAAGCGCCAATGTTTTGAACCGGAGCGGCTCCCACATCTCCGGGTATCCAGGACAAATTTTCGAGACCCCCAAAACCGTTCGTCACACTCCACTCCACCAGAGCGTCCCAATCAACGCCGGCACCCACCTTTACAACAACGGTTTTTTCATCGGCTTCCACCACTTCGATGCCCAAAATAGCAGAATGCAAAACAAGTCCTTTAAAATCCTCCAAAAACAAAAGATTACTACCACCTCCCAATAATAAGCAAGCGTGATTTGTCAATAGCGGATCACCCAGAATTTCAAGTAAATCATTGGTAGTAGAATATTCATAATAGAATTTCGCATAAACATTCAGGCCAAAAGTATGGTGATTCTTTAATGGATAATTCTCAAACCTTTTTATCATTAATAGTTCGTTATGTTTTTTTTTGTAAATTACTGATTATGAGCGACTTACACTTATTGGTTGCAGGGAAATCAAATTAGCTAAAATAGCCGGATGCATAATAGCCGTACCCCTTTCGTGTAGTGGTAACATCATTCAATACCAAGCCAATACAGCCAACCTTTTCAGCAAGAAGATTGGACAAAGTCATTGAGAAATGCTCCTTCTCGGTAACCCCTGCCCTAACAACAAATAGATGACAGTCGGCCATATCCATCAACAAACGTCCGTCAGACACCAACCCAACGGGCGGTGTATCCACAATAATAATATCGAACCTTTTGCGCAGGAGTTTAAATAGTTCAGCGGTCTTTGCCGAAGAGATCAATTCGGAGGGATTAGGTGGTACTACGCCTGCAGGAATTACAAACAGATCATCCTGACCAGTGGGTTTAACAATGTCATCAAATGCCACCTGACCAATCAAATAATTGCTGATACCAGGCATATTGCTCAGGCTAAAGATTTCAGACAAACGGGGCTTTCGCAAATCGAAACCTACCAGGGCGGTTTTCTTTCCGGATATAGAAAACACGGAAGCCAGATTCACGGCACAAAAAGTTTTACCGTCACCCGTGTTGGTAGACGTCACAGAAATAACTTTGCCCGGATTTTGCGAAAGCAAAAACCGGAGTCGCGCCCGCAGCGAACGAAATGATTCGGCAATAACAGAATTCGCCTCAGCCAATACCACATTATCGAGATTTTCACGGCTATGCAAAATCTCACCAACAATGGGGGTATCCTTAAAAAGGCCATCAATGTCTTCCCTGCCTCTGATACGTGTATTGAATAGTTCCTTAAAGGCAATTATCAGCGCAGGAATAATCAGTCCGGCCATTAACCCCTTGCTATAATTATTACTTTGGGTGGGAGAAATGGGCCCCCCCACCGAGGCTTGGTCCAGCACCTCATTGTCAGGTATATTGGAGGCCTTAGCGATTTGCATTTCCGAACTTTTTTGCAGCAAAAAAGTGTAAATGGCATCATTGAGTTTGTGGGTTCTTTCCATGGCCAGAAAGTCCCGTTCCAATTCCGGCAAATCGCCTATTTGTGCCGTCAGCTTAGAGGTTTGTCGTCCGATCTCCTTCTGCTGCATTCGAATGCTCTCCATCTGCTTATCAATGGCCATGAGCAGTGTTTGTTGCGACAATAATATTTTCTTTTCCAATTCTACCTGGTAGGGATTGCTGGTGCCTGCCTGACCGGTAATCAAGCTCTGCTCCTTAAGAAGTTCCAGATGGTCGCGCACAAATTGCTGAACAATTGCAGCAGGCTCATTTGAAAAGGCTGGTAACAGGTAATCACTTTCTTCCAGATCATTTTCAACAAGCCGGCTTTTGATATCCACAAAATAGCCAAAACTCACCTCCAACATGCGTCGCTGTTTTTCCTGTTCAAAAAACTCCTCCGATAAGCGAGACGACATTTCAGAAGGCATCATAAACCGGTTTTCACGTCTGAAATCCATCAGTTTTTGCTGAGTTACTTTCAGGGTATCAGCCACCTGTAATAATTGTCGTTGAATAAATTCAATGGACCGGTTGGCCATGTCATTTTTGCGCTCCAGATTGTTGATAATGACCTCTTCGGAAAAAGTATTCAGAAACTTAACCAATTTTTGCGGCTGATGACCTGTGGTGGAAATAAAAATAATGGAGGACCCTTCGCGGTAGGGAGACACCGATAGGGATGACCTAAAACCTGAAGCAATGGCTGAATGGGAGTTAAACCTAAACATATAATTCCCCGGTTCTGGCAAGCGCCCCTCTACAGGTGCTTTAAGGGTAAAAGAAAAAGAGGGATGTTCCACCTTCTCTCCTACCGACACCACCCTGTCGAAACTCACTGGCCCGGAAAAGCCATTGTTCCGGGCAGTTTGATAAATATGAAGTTGATTCCCTTCCGTCTTGACAGATAATTTTATTTGTCCATCGGGCAGTACTGTTGCTTCAAAATCCGTATTCAGCAATTGTGGATGAATGGAATCAAACTTAACTTCAAAAGGCAGTGGATCATATATTTCCGTATCTTTTAAGCGACCTTTTGAAAAATACGAGACGCCAAAATCTAAACGATTGATGGCCCTTAACACCATGGCATGACTGCGAATAATAAAACTCTGGTTTTCAAAACTCCGCATTTCGGGCGAAAGTCCAAATCCTTCAGTCAGCACAGAATTAGAGAAACTCCGTTCCTGGTCCACCTTGAAAATCATGGTAATGGATGCTTTATAAACTGGCACCGTATAGCGGTGATAAATCCATGCAGTACCCAAACCTATGGGTACAAAAATCACAAATAAGTACCAATTGTGAATTACCAGCCGAATAATCTTTCTGATATCAGAGAAACCATCATTCGACAAATTTTTTCCTGGAATATGTCCGGGTTGATTGACAGGTATGGCCATGCCTGTTATAGTTTATTTGATAGGTTAAAATAACAACTTGTATAATTGGTAACACAACGATCGTCGGTGTGAAGCCTACAAGCTAGCGAATCTATAAAAAAATCGCGATAATCCGGCATCTTATTACCTTTCGCCCTATTAAAGAGGTAAAAATTGCCCGATTTTGCTCAAATTCTTATTGGCCAGGGTAAGTAAACCGCCTGCCTTGTTCTGGCAAATGGCTCTGTAATCCTCCCTGGATTTTTGCATGATGTTACGAATACTCTTATTACTGGCACCACCGGTAGCCATATGAACCAGCACCTCCGGCAAATAATCAATAGAAACACCCTCTGACAACAACAAGCGCAACAGCCAATCGTAATCGGCTGATATTTTAAAGGAAGTATCAAAAAAACCAATTTTCTTGAGCAGGGATCTTTTGAAATAGACGGTTGGATGCGGTGGCATCCAACCCTTCTGTATAAGTTGCCGACTAAAAACACCACTTTTCCAGTGGCGTAAAACCCTTAGCGGTTCAAAGGAGGTTACATATTGTAAGTCCCCGTAAACGACATCGACCTCCTTGTTGTCAAAGACATCCATGATATCCTTCAATACCCGTGGATGCGCAAATCGATCATCCGCATGTAAAAAACCAACCACATCGCCTGTGGCTCTTTTCAAGCCTTTATTCATGGCATCGTAGATGCCTTTGTCGGGTTCACTGATAAAAGAAGAAACGGTTTCAGGATATTTTTTCACCATTTCAGGGGTTCCATCTATTGAACCACCATCCACAAGAATATACTCAAAGTTTTGATATTGCTGCTGCTGCACCGAAAGGATGGTATCTTCCAAAGATGCGCATGCGTTGAAGGCAACAGTAATTAAAGACAACTGCATAGCCTTAAACTTGAGGTGAGCGTTTAATGAATTTTCGGGACTGAAATTTACGCAAACGGTATCGGATAGCCACCGAAGGCAACTGAAACACTACCAAGCCCATAACCATATTCAGCACTAAGAGTTTGATGGTCCCTAAATCTTTCAACCAATAAGAAATGACAATGAAAATCACATTGACTGAACCTAACAGTAAAGCCACCTGAATATGCGAAAACCCAAGGGTTAACAACCGGTGGTGAATATGCGTTTTATCAGCGGCAAAAGGCGATTGTCCTTTAGACAAACGCAGAAAAAACACCCGCACAGTATCTATCACAGGCAAAATTAAAATCGCCAGCGCCACAGCAGGAGCCGATATCATCGTAAAATTAAGTGCTGGGCGTAAAGGCTCCCGATTGAACTCCATAAAGCGGATGGCAAAAACAGCCACTATAAATCCAATGAGCAAGGACCCGGTATCCCCCATAAATATTTTCTGGGATTTGGAAAGCACATTAAAATATAGAAAAGCCAGCAGTGAGCCATTAACAATGGCACCCAATACAGGCAGCACAAATTCGCCATTGATATAGAACCAAAATGAAAATCCGGTTATGGTAACAATCCCGGTTATGGCTGCGAGACCGTCTACACCATCAATCAGATTAAAACCATTGACTATAAAGACCAAAAAAAGCAAAGAAAAGGCCAGACTGACAAAATAATCGGGTGTCAAGCCAAAAAAACCGTGAAAATCTGTGATGCGCAAATCGCCAAATCCAACAATAATCAAGGCAGCAATCACTTGTCCCATCAGCTTCATAATTGGCGCGGTGACCATTATATCATCCTTTATGCCTATAGAAAAAATGATTAACAAAGACGGAATGAGATATGGAATGGCACGGTAATCAAACCAATCGAGATAAAAGGAATAGGTAAACAAAATACCAAAAAATATGGCTAGTCCACCAAGCGTTGGCACCCGCCCTTTATGAACCCGACGGCTACCAGGTTCGTCGAATAAATTTTTTGAATAAGCCACCTTCAAAATTGTCGGAATAGACATAAAAACCAAAATAAACGCAACCAATCCGCCCAAAACAATTTGAAAAATAACATCGTAGTCAACCATCATATTTTCTATTTATCTCGCACAAAATTACCAAAAAAAGATACTGATTAAAATTAATATTTGAAATATTAATGTAATACTGTTGTCAAATGGTCAAATGCTTTCAGTTTTTTAAAAAGAAAGTCTAAATTTGTAGGTCTGTGAAGATTTGTAAACAAACGCCATCCTAATATGCAATCAATAATAAAGAAAAGTACACGCATAGCACTACTGTTGTTTTCAATGGTGGTTATCTTAATCGGGTGTATTCCTCAAAAAGAAACGGTCTATTTTCAAAACCATGAAGATCGTTCAGGGTACGAGAATCCATATGGCGAGTTGGAAACCATTTCAGAAAAATATCTGCTTAGAGTCAATGATGCCTTATCTGTGAGAGTTACCACCTCCAATCCCAAACTATCAGAATTTTTTAACATGGGAATGGGCAACCAATCCAATGCAGCTACCAGCCAGTCACCCCTCTACACCTACCCGATTGACGATGACTATAACATAGACTTTCCGTTTGTAGGTTATATAAATCTGGAAAACTGCACCCGCAAGGAAGCCACAGAAAAAATCATTTCTGCCCTGCAGCCCTTTGTGAGCGATGCACAGGTGACCGTGCGACTGGCAAACCCCTCTTTTTTAGCCTTGGGCGAGACCAATAGCCGGGGACGCATCAGCATGGGTCGTGAGCAAGTGACCATTTATGAAGCCATTGCCCTGGCTGGTGATGTGCGTCCTTTTGGCAAAAAGCGACAGGTAAAAATCATCCGTCCAACCAAGGATGGTTCTGAAACCTTTCATGTGGATTTGACCGACAATAATCTGTTGGACTCAGACCATTATTACATTTATCCCAATGACATTATATACATACGCCCCATGAAGGCGAAGACATGGGGAATTGGCGAGTCCTTTTCCTTTGGCATGCTCACTTCTGCCATAGCCATGTATTTAACCCTCAATGCCCTATTAAATTAAAAGGCCCTAAATGATTCAACCTGCACACAACCAAACAACAAGAAATCCGCTCAAGAGTGATACCGGTACCGGATTTGTTATTAATTACAAGAAACTGCTGTCCGACATAATACAGTATTGGTGGCTTTTTGTCATTACGCTTACCCTATCACTTTTTACCGTGTATATGATTCACCGCTATGCACAGCCTGTGTACCGCGCCTCCCTAACCTTATTAGTAGAAGAAAGAGGCAGTGATAAGCCCCAAAGCAATATGATGGAAGGCTTTGGATTAAGCACGGCCATGCGCAGCGTTGAAAACCAGATAGCCATCCTGACCTCCTGGGAGTTAATGAGGTTGGCTGTCAACGAATTGGACTTTGAAATTTCCTATTTTAAAACAGGACGGGTTAAAAGCTCCGAACTCTATGGAAGCATACCCTTTGCTGTTGAGTTTGACCGCATGTCACCACAGCTACTCAACGCACCAATTTACCTGTCGGTCATTGATCAACACAGATTTCGACTAAGCATCGATACGGAGTCGGGCAGCACCTATATATACGGGCAACAGCGGGCAGGCGCATCAACCGGACCCATCCATTTCAGCCAGGAGTTCAATTATGGCGAATGGATTGAAACCCCCTGGATGAAAATCAAAATTGAAAACGGAGATCTTTCACGTCCGGAAGACCGGGCCTTCTTTTTTCACTTTAACAGCACTGACGCCTTGGCTTCCACTTATAAGTCACGCTTCACGCATGGCCGTTCGAGTGACAACTCAAGCATTGTGCGCTTATATCTGACCGGGCATAACAACACCAAAAACGTTACCTTTCTCAACAAGTTGGCCGAAGTGTTTATACGCAACAATCTGGAACGCAAAAACCAAATAGCCACCAACACCATTCAATTTATTGAAGAACAGCTGTTGATCATTTCAGACTCGCTGTCGACAAAGGGAACTGAACTCAGCGAGTTCAGGACCATCCATCAGATACAAAGCGTATCGGCCCAGGCAGGAATTTACTTCTCACGTCTTGAGAATTTGGCTGAGCAAACCTCACAAATGATGCTTACCAAAAAATACTACGAGTATCTGAACAAGTATTTCAGCGCCGACACGCTGTTTGACGGTACCATTGCTCCGGCCAGCTATCCGGTTACCAATGGTACCATTACCGATCACATCAGCACCTTGATGGAGCTCAACATGGAGCGACAGGCTATTTCGGCCAATGTCAGTCAGAACATCTCCAACCCCTACCTGATTGAGCTGAACAGCAAAATGGAAGTGGCCCGTCAAACCCTGCTGACCGCCCTTGAAAACCAAATGGCCATGATGGATCAGGAGCTCAACAGAATTGCACAGGAGCGCAGAGAAACTACAGCGGAACTCTATCAGTTCCCCGAGAAAGAGCGTCAGCTTTTTGGAATTGAGCGACAGTTTGATTTAAACAACGAAGTCTACACCTTTTTACTCCGAAAAAGAAGCGAGGCCCAAATACAAAAGGCATCCAATACCCCTGATCATAGCATTTTGGAAATGGCGCGTCCTGCCGGTCAGGTTTCCCCTACGGTCAACAGTGACCGCCAAAAGGCACTAATGATAGGCTTGATCATTCCCTTTGTCTTTTTACTAATCAGACAATTGCTCAACAACAAGATTTCCAATACAGATGATATTGAAAGAATAACGCGCCTGCCGGTTATCGGTCACATTATACACAATGTAAAAGAGGGCGATAATGTGGTAGATCTCTATCCGAAATCAGTCATTACGGAAACTTTCCGTAGAATCAGGTCCCGCCTGGAATACATGACAGGCGATAAGGCATCACCCATTATTGCCATTTCCTCGTCCATGCCGGGTGAGGGAAAGACCTTCTGCGCACTCAATTTAGCCAGCGTATTTGCCATATCAGGTAAAAAAACCTTGCTGGTAGGCTTCGACATGCGCAAACCCGGTCTTAACAAAGTGCTCAACTTCCAAAATCAGGCCGGCTTGTCCAATTATCTGATTGGTAAGTCCAAACTGGAAGACATCATTCAAGAAACCAGTCCTGGCAACTTATATGTACTGCCATCAGGCGCCATTCCCCCCAACCCTTCAGAATTGATTGGTTCACCAGCAGCAGCAAAATTATTTGAAGAGCTAAGAGCTAATTTCGACATCATTCTACTGGACACCCCACCTATGGGCGTTGTGGCAGATGGTTATCTGTTGGCACGCTATGCCGATTCTATTGTGTTCCTTACCCGACAAGGCTTTACGGTTCGCGACGTATTTGCACATACCATTAAGCAAATGCAGGATGAGGGCATCAATAATGTGGGCATATTGATCAATGACATACAGGTAAAAAAAGGCCTGATTGGCTATAATTATGGTTACGGATATGGTTATGGATATGGATACGGTTATTATGAAGAATAAACAGCTTTCCTTGTTATTAATCCTGCTGATGGCAGGATTAATGCCCTCAAAAACCTTTTCACAGGTTTACAGCAATCATAACCATTCTGGTTATGATGCCATTACAAGAGTCATGTATCAACCTGGCGTAAACCTGCACTCATCCATAAAACCCTACCGCTTAGACCAGGTAGAGGCTTATATGGATACGGACTCGTTGTTTCAAAGAGGCCTCTCCAAACCTGCAGGTGAGTTAAATATTTGGCAGCGCTTTTTGCACGACGACCTCGTTAAATGGGAAGAAGAAGGAGCCAGCCCCATCACCGTCACCATAAACCCCTATTTTAATTTTGAAGTAGGCAAAGAACAGTCGCAAGGCCAGAATACCTGGGTAAATACCCGAGGCGTAATGCTCAATGGTCAATTGGGCAATAATCTGGCATTCCATGGTGCAATATTTGAAAACCAGGCCGTATTTCCTGAATACCTCGAAGCTTACGTTGAACAAAGAGGTTCAGTTCCCGGACAGGGCCGGGCCAAAGTTTTTGGCGAGAACGGAAGGGATTTCTCACAGTCTACCGGCTATTTATCCTACAACGCCGGCGAATGGATCAACCTCAAATTGGGGTTTGGAAAAAATTTTATAGGGGACGGCCATCGAAGCCTTTTGTTGTCAGATAACACCTACAGCTATCCCCACATCAAAATGACCACCACGTTTTGGAAGGTTCAGTACATGGTGATGGCCGCCCAATTTCAGCACATCGATAAATTACAAAGGCTGGGTGACGAACGCTTCCCTTATAAATATGGCGTATTTCACTATTTAAACTGGAATATAGGCAACCGGTTTTCACTTGGATTGTTCGAAAGCGTTATATGGGCAGCTGAAGATGAAACCGGATACCGGGGTCTGGACCTCAACTACCTCATTCCAGTGGTGGTTTACCGACCCGTAGAATATGGTTTAGGATCCCCGGATAACGTGACCATGGGTGCCAACTTGAAATTTATCCCCTGGAAGGATGCCGCTTTATACGGTCAGTATGTCATGGGAGAATTTAAACTCGACGAGGTTTTCAGTGGTGATAAATGGTGGGCCAACAAGCAGGGCTTTCAACTGGGTTTCAAAAATTATAACTTTTTGGGTATTGAGAATCTGGATGTGCAAACTGAATACAGTCAGGTTAGGCCCTATACATACTCCCACTATTCGACCATAACCAACTATGGCCATTTCAACCAGGAATTGGCGCACCCGCTAGGCGCCAATTTCAGAGAAAGCATTTCGTTTCTTACCTACAGATGGAATCGCTGGTACCTGCATTTAGAAGGCATGTATGCCATTCACGGAAAAGATTTCTATGACAGCGAACTTCCTAATGATGAACAGATCAGCTGGGGAGGCGACATTTTTGTCTCAAATATGCGCAGGAACGGCTCACATGGCCATGAAATTGGCCAGGGAATGAAGACCACCATTCAGCATGCGGCAGCCTCGGTTTCATTTTTGGTTAACCCCAAAAACAATATGAATCTGAGCCTGGGTGTCAGAATCAGGAATGCGGACAGTGATTTGGCGTCGGATACGAACACCATGATCCATTTCGGTTTCCGTACATCCTTACGCAATTTCTATTACAATTTCTAAAAAGTTAGTCGGGCATCTGGCGGTCACGTACCCTGATTGCCGGATTGCCTCTGTATATAGCATAAGCCTTCAGGTCAGATGAGGCTACACTCATAACCGATAGTACTGAATGGGAATGGCAGGTGATTCCGGGTGTCACCAACGATCGCGCCCCTATCCATACGCCATCTTCCAGCACAATGGGTTCCACGCGCAAATCAAAGGTCCGTTTTGAATAGTCATGATTGCCGTTGAGCAGCAGGGCTCCTTGCGACAGGCAGCAATGCCTGCCTATTGTAATCAAACCCAGACTGTCCATCCAAACCTTCTCTCCTATCCATGTATAATCACCAATCTCAATATTCCAGGGATATTTAATGTTAACGCCAGGCTTAATGACTACCCCTTTACCAATTTTGGCTCCAAATGCCTTTAACAACAATACTTTTAAGTCCGAAAGCGGATTAAGCGGATTGATAAAGAAAAGTGCGTTGACTATAAACCACAGGCTTCTGACCACCACTCCTTTACCGGGCGAATACCACGAATTATCGTAAACCGATAAGTCGGTTCTGTTTTGTATTGCTTGCATTGATATATAAATGACTTAAGAATTTAACACAGTCAAATATAAAAAAAGTCCACTGAACTAGTGGCATAAGTTAAATATTTGTATTTCGGACACATTTGTCTTGTTTATATTCCTACTTATGCGTTAATTTACCAAATCAACCTAAAACATAAAACACCATGGCAAATTCATATGAAACGGACAAAGGAACAGTGTACATTTACAATGATCCTTATTTAAAGAATGAATCGGGTTGCAAGTGCGGCGGCAAATGCGGCTGTAAGACAGGCGACAAGAAAGAGTGTGCCTGCGGTGGCAATTGCAACTGCAAATAAAACCTAAGATTGTTGCACAGAGTTACACGGCTTTTGTTACACTGAGATACACGGAGGATTTTAACATATTCTCCGTGTAATTCTGTGCATCCTCGTAAATTTATTACACGGAGATTTTTAAATATAACTCTGTGTTGCTCTGTGTTACCTCCGGGTTCTCTGTGTAACCTTCTTCCCATATTATCGCACCCTAAGAAAAACCTCCCTTTTCGTGCATTAACTATCTAAAAAAACCACTTTCTTTGCGCATCGAAATCGTATTTTAATCCATCCAGGATGCGTGAATTTATAGCCGGCAATATTGGCGAACTGGCAGCATTGGCAACTGCATTGTGCTGGACCTTTACCAGTATGGCATTCGAATCAGCCGGCAAAAAAGTCGGCTCCCTTTCAGTTAACCTGATCAGACTGGTCATTGCCTTTTTTCTGCTGGGCCTCTTCACCTGGGCTACCCAAGGGCATTTTTTGCCAACGGGAGTTAGCTCACATGCTTGGATATGGCTAAGCATATCCGGACTCATAGGTTTTGTAATAGGTGATCTCCTTCTTTTTCAAGCATTTGTAGTGATAGGCGCACGTATTTCCATGCTCATCATGTCCCTCTCCCCACCACTAACGGCTTTTTTCGGTTGGCTGATAATAGGAGAAAAGCTTTCACTGGCCAATTCAATAGGTATGATGGTCACCATTTGGGGCATTGCCTTAGTCATACTGGCCCGACCACAGCATGGAAAAAAGATGCAGTTTCATTATCCCATAAAGGGAATTTTATTGGCCTTGGGTGGTGCTGCGGGACAAGGATTGGGCTTGGTGCTCAGCAAATTTGGCATGCGTGAACTGGACCCTTTCATGTCCACCCAGATAAGGGTTATAACAGGTATTGTAGGCTTTACGCTACTCTTTACCATCACCCGCAATTGGGGTAAAATATTCATCGCAGTCAAAAATCAGCAGGCCATGATTAGAATCGGCACCGGAGCTTTTTTCGGGCCATTCCTGGGTGTTTCCTTAAGTCTGTTAGCCATTCAGCACACCACAACGGGCATAGCGTCTACGCTCAATTCATTAACACCGGTGTTAATCATACCCTTTGCCATACTGTGGTTTAAAGAAAAAATCACTACAAAAGAGGTCCTCGGATCTATATTGGCGGTAGTTGGGGTTACTATCTTTTTCATCTATTAATCGGTCATCTTCTGAAGCGCTTATTAGCCGAGCAACAAAATAATAATTCCTATTAAAATTCCAGCGAGAAAAATAGCCTTACGACTGATATTCAACTCCCTTAGAAATAGTGCGCCAAATAGAAAGGATATAACCACACTGCTTCTGCGGACAATGGAGACCACAGAAATCAACGAATCCTCAAAATCCAAGGCATAGAAGTAGAGAAAATCAGCCAGCACCAAAAAGAAGCCGATCAGCGGGATACTCCAGCGCCAAATAAGCGGCAAAGGATTGGCCATGGTCCGGCGAATAACAAACACGACCGGAGCCAACAACACTACCTGGTAAATTGAAAACCAGGCCTGAACAGCCATTCGGTCCACACTGCGAATTAAAAACTTGTCGAACAGCGCACTCGTAGAAGCAAACAAAGTCCCCAAAACGGCAAACCAAATCCATTTATTGCTTTTAAAAGAGATGCCCTCCTTACGGCCAGTTGTTGAAAACATATAGAAAAAAGCAAAAGTCGTGAGCAACCCAAGCCACTGGAGGGGCGAAAGCCGCTCCTGATAAATAAGTATGGCGCCGATAAGCGTCCACACCGGCGCAGTGGCACGGATGGGCGCTGCGATGGTTAGAGGTAAATGCTTGAGCGAGAAATAAGAAAAAATCCAGGAAGTCAGGACTATTAAGGTTTTTAATAAAATCAACAAATGCTCCTTTACCGTAATCTGAGGGACATAAACCATACTTTGCACATCCATATAGCCCCATTTTGAAAAAGCTATCAAGGGAATAAAAACCAATGCGCTGCTAAAAGTACTGTACAGCAGCACCAACCATACGGCATTGTCCCGCAATGCATGTTTTTTAAAAACTTCATAAATCCCCAGAAAGAAAGCTGAAAATAGGGTGAGCAATAACCAAATCATAACAAAATATTATTTAAAGTACAAAAGTAGCTTACATTTAGGTAAATGAGGTATTTCAACCGTCAATTTATCTTAATTTTTCCCTCAATCAATCATCCCCAATTCAAGGGTAGCAAAGTGTGATGCACATATTTTAAATTTGAATTGGAGTAAATTCAAAAAGAAATTGAACTTCCTATAAAAAAATCTTATATTTATAAATAAAGCCATACTGAATGAAGTACATGCTTCTGCAAAATGGATTAATCGTGCAACCGCACCGGGTACTTAAAGGCGACATGCTGATAGGTAACAATCGCATTATGCAGATAGGCTTTCACTTGCAAGACCCTAATCCCGAAACTGAAGTTATTAACCTTCATGGCAAGTATGTACTTCCGGGACTGATACACTTTAGATCCCCCTTTTTAAAAATCGATGAAAACACACAGGCCTCCACCATCTATATTGCACTCTCTCATGGCGGCACTTTTTTAATGGACGCCCTCAAGATTGCCAAAACAAACAATTATAAAAAAACCATCGAAAAAGCTCGTGCAAGCAGTCAACCAATCATTACCGACTTCAGTCTGCATATTGATGCATCTTCTGCCAATAAACTCAGCGAGGAGGATCTCAACCATTGTTTTATAAAAGAAGGTGCCACCTCCTTTACTTTAAAATGGAAACACATCCATCAGGTAATCGACGGTCGAATGAATCATTTACTGAAATTCATTGCTTTAAACAAGTTGCTGCTTATATGTGAAACAGGCACCATAAAGAGTTCTACCCTTATCGGACACCCAAAATTTTTCGACGCCTACCTGAAGCTACTCAGTGAAGCCTTGCAAGTGTTGCGCGCAGAAGGAGCTCAGGTGCTCATTACCGATGTGGCATCCAAAGCGGAACTGGATATCATTTTTGGCGACTATAAATACATTGATAATGTCTTTGCTGCTATAAATATCAACGATACACCAGCAGATATTCCGGGGGCATTGACAAAAGAAGTTTTAACGACTTTAGGTGCTCATCCCAACATCGTATTGGATCCCCCGGTTTTACAGCCGCCAGAAGTGAGTCACCGCTTTATTGAAAACAAAACCATGTACTCTTTTCTGCAGCATGTCACTGACGGAAAGAAAGTGACACAAAACGCCCTGTTGACGATATGCCAAATGTATGCCACCCGTCCCGCTAAACTACTGGGCGCTTATCCGCAAAAAGGAGCTTTGGAACCTGGTGCCGATGCCGATTTAATAATATGGTCACCGGTCAAAACAGATCCCAATCAAAAACCCGGTGCCAATACCTCCTTGCTAAGAACCGACATCAAAGGTATATTGACCAACGGACGGTTTATCACTGAAGATGATTTGATTATATCCGACCAATTGTATGGTCGGTATATCTATCGAAATGCCACCTTTGAGGTTCACTCTACTGGCATTATACAATAACCATTGTGGCGCCATAACCATATTCCCTAAACGAGGCGTCCTGATAATTTAAACCTTTATATTTTCGGTCCAATTGCTTGCGGATTTCTGTTTTTAAGATTCCATTACCAACTCCGTGAATAAATACAATGCGGCGCCCCTTGGCATTTTTGTTGTCGTCCATAACGGCATGAAACTTATCCATCTGAATCTGAAGAATTTCTCCATTGGATAATCCTGCCTCAGAATCGATCAATTCATGGATGTGCAAATCGACTTCCAGCAACTCTGGGGTTGATTTCCGTTTGGCTTTAGGCGTTACAGTATCTCCTCCTTCCTTTTCCCGAATAATGGCATTGGTCTCTTTTACGGTGAGCAAATCCATTTTTTGCTCCAACTCATTTTTTATGATGGAGAACAATACGGCCGGTTGATAAAAGAAATCGTTGGCCGTGAAACTGTTCTCTTTATAAAAGCGTCTCGCTTTAATGGTCAGCGATGTCGAAACGGGTGCAACAGCCGGGTAAGGCTTGCCTTTCTTGAACAGAATCAATTGAATGTCGTATGTGACATCCAATTCCCTAGCAGCCTTCTCATCCAAAGGCAATTTGGTATTTGGCTCTATAATGCCTTGATGCAGCGCGTGCATATAACCATCCTCACCCAACCACGAAATCAAATAACTGCAAAAATAGTTGCTGTCGTTAATAATGTAAGCCTGCACCTTGCCTTCCTCAGTCTGGTTATTGCCTGTTTTGATATAGGCCAGGTAAAAGCGCGGATGAAAATCATCCTGCTCCTCGTCTTCCAACTCCTCACTGTAAGCTTGGGGCTCTGACACGTTTTCATTAACACTTACAGGTTGTGGAGGTGCTGCTCCCTGACTAACTGACGAGTTACCAGTGGCAGCAACTTTTTCAATCACCACTACTTCAGAGGCTGAACTGGGCACTTCAAAACCGTCTTCGTCTTCAACAAAAACAAGACTACCTTCAACACGGGTTACGGTGCCGCCACCCACCTCATTTAAAAAACGTATGCGATCACCCTTTTCTACCTTCATATTATAATATTGTTTGTTTATAAGCTGTTATATGCCCCAAAGTTAATTAATTTTGCGCCTTTAAAAGATAAAATAACAATGAGCATTCCGCAAATCAACATAACAGATTACGATTACCATTTGCCCCCACACCGTATTGCCAAATATCCACTGGAAAATCGCGACCAGTCGCAGCTGCTCATTTACAAAGACCATAAAATAGCGCATGCGCCATTTTTTACGCTGCCAGAGCAACTTCCAGAGAATAGTCTATTGGTATTTAACAATACCAAAGTCATTCGGGCGCGACTGGAATTTTTCAAAACCACCGGTGCCCGCATAGAAATATTTTGTCTGGAACCCCACGAACCATCTGACGCAGCACTGGCTTTCCAATCCAAAGGCAAAGTGCAATGGCAATGCATGGTAGGCAATCAAAAGAAGTGGAAAGAAGGTCCTATATTTGCCAAGGCAAAAAATGATAAGGGAGAAATAGAAGTAACTGCCACTCTGATTAAAAAGCTGAGTGATGGCGCCGTGATTCAGTTCACATGGGATGCAGTCGACATCACTTTCTCTGAGGTGATGGAAGGAATGGGACAAACACCCATTCCACCCTACTTAGAAAGAGCCGCAGAAGAGATTGATACCGAAAGGTATCAAACGGTCTATTCCAAACATCAGGGCAGCGTGGCTGCCCCGACTGCCGGCCTTCATTTTACCGATGAAGTACTGGCGTCTCTATCCAAAAAAAATATTTCACTTATTGAGTTGACTTTACACGTGGGAGCAGGCACTTTTAAACCTGTTAAAGCAGAGACCATTGACCAGCATGAAATGCATACCGAACACTTTGAAGTGACCTTGGATGCCTTGCGACAAATTGCCAGTCACCGTGGCCCCGTCATTGCCGTGGGCACGACTTCAGTTAGAACCCTTGAATCGATTTACCGCTCTGCCGTATTGCTTTCCCTCAGTCTGCCCCATCAAAATGTGCAACAATGGGATGGTTTTAAGCAGGTTTCAGACATGGATAAAAATGAGGCACTCAACCTGCTTATCAAGCATTTGGAAAGCCACGGACAACACAGCTTTAAAGCCTCCACCTCCATTATCATAACACCCGGCTATCAGTTTAAAGTAATTGACGGCTTAATCACCAATTTCCACCAGCCCCGAAGCACGCTCTTGCTCCTCATTGCTGCATTGATAGATAAAAACTGGACAGCCGTGTATGACTATGCCATGAACAACGACTTCCGGTTTTTGAGCTATGGCGATAGTTCGCTTTTACTGAGATAAATCGTTGGAACCACGTCGTTCCAACTCTGCTGCCAGAATTTCTTCAATATCTGCCACACAGGTACCACATACGGTGCCTGCGTCTGTTTCGTCCTGGATCTCGGTAAAAGATGAGAGCTGCTTCTGACGAATAATCCGGACAATATCGGCCTTGGTTAATTGCATGTGCCGACATACAAAATCATTTGAATCGAACATTATAATTTGATATGAAGGGTAGATAAAAACTCAAAAGTATATAAAAAGTGGAGGTATCTTGAAGATACACCCCACATTAAAAATTATCAAATGGCATTGGACAATTATTTAGACAACTCCATTACCATTTTCATCGACATACCCGGATAGCTAAGCGCATACTCAACAGCCATATAACTCTCTTCAAGGTCTGTAACAGTCAGGGTAATTGTTTCAAAGCCTGTCAAAAGTTCAAAACTAAAGTTGAATTCTCCGCCCGTTCCAATACCCGTGGGAGGTCCATCGGCCTCGTCATCCAAACCTTCAAACGTAAGCGACAACAAATTGCCGGACAGCGACCAGGTAAAAGCCGTCTCATTGGAGGCAACACCTGTACCATCTTCCTTAAAATCCATCCGGATATCAGGTTCCTGAACCCCAGTCTCCGTTCCTTCATAGGTAACAACAGTGGTGGTCATGGCATCGATATCCCATATACCTACAATGGCAGACGCTTTGAACTCAATCTTTTTATCGTCATCATCACTGCAAGCAGTAAATGCCAGAGCAGCTAATGAAAGAAAAAGGGCAAAAAATTTAAACTTGTTATTCATTCGTATATAATTTATGATTGAATTAAGAACCTGACTAACTAACAACAAACTCGCGATATGGTTGAAAAGCTTCAAAAAACGAATAGTGCTTTTAGTTAAAATTTTGGAACAATTATTGATATGAAAAGGCCGTATTGCGGCCAATTAACCTAATTGACTGTCAAATTAGCTATATTTGAGTATACTAATAATTATCATTCTCTAACAGAATAAAAAGATAAATCATGAATCAAACTGTTGACATCAAAGAACTTAATGAGCGTATCAAACAGGAAAGTTCATTTGTTGACCTGCTGACCATAGAAATGAACAAGGTTATTGTAGGTCAGAAACACCTGGTAGAAAGTCTGTTAACCGGCCTGCTTTCGGACGGGCACATCCTTTTGGAAGGTGTTCCAGGACTGGCTAAAACCTTGGCCATCAACACGCTGGCTACCATTGTAGATGCCAAATTCAGCAGAATACAGTTCACGCCCGATTTGTTACCGGCCGACCTTCTGGGAACCATGATCTACAGTCAGAAAAACGAAGAGTTTGTGGTCAAGAAGGGCCCCATTTTTACCAACTTTGTTCTGGCAGATGAAATCAACCGGGCTCCGGCCAAAGTGCAGAGTGCCTTGTTGGAAGCCATGCAGGAGCGCCAGGTAACCTTGGGAGAAAACACCTATAAGCTGCCTGAGCCATTCTTGGTAATGGCCACCCAAAACCCCATAGAGCAGGAAGGAACTTACCCGCTGCCCGAAGCACAGGTAGATCGATTTATGTTGAAAGTGGTTATATCCTACCCCGAAAAGGCTGAAGAACAGCAAATCATTCGCCACAATCTGGCACAGTCTTTCCCAACTGCCTCAAAGGTGATCAGTCCCGATGACATCATCAGAGCCCGTAAAGTGGTGAAAGATGTTTATATGGATGAAAAGATCGAGAAATACATCGTAGATATAGTATTTGCCACCCGTTTCCCTGAGAATTACAAGTTGGAGAAATTCAAAGAGATGATTTCCTACGGTGCCTCACCCCGTGCAAGTATCAGTCTGGCCATGGCCTCTAAAGCCTATGCCTTTATCAAGCGAAGAGGGTATGTGATTCCTGAAGATGTGCGCGCGGTTTGTCACGATGTTATGCGTCACCGAATTGGTCTCTCCTACGAAGCAGAGGCCAACAACATCACTTCCGAAGAAATAATCAGTGAAATTCTGAACACGATTGAAGTGCCATAGTGGCGGACAACTACCAGGTTGTTAGCATTACTGAGCATAATAACGTTAAAACTGAATGATTGTGGAAACTACGGATATCTTAAAACGGGTCAGGCAAATTGAAATTAAAACCAGAGGACTCTCCAGACATATCTTTGCAGGGGAGTACCATAGTGCGTTTAAGGGCCGAGGAATGACCTTTAGTGAAGTCCGTGAATACCAATACGGGGACGACATTCGCTCCATTGACTGGAATGTTACCGCACGCTTCAATCACCCTTATATCAAGGTCTTTGAAGAAGAACGCGAAATGACGGTGATGTTGCTCATTGACGTATCCGGATCAAGGGAATTTGGTACCACCTGGCGCTTCAAGAAGAACATGATCACTGAGATAGCTGCCGTTTTGGCATTTTCGGCCATTCAAAACAATGACAAAACGGGTGTCATCTTTTTTTCCGATCGCATTGAAAAGTTTATCCCACCTAAAAAAGGGAAAAAACATATTCTGCATATCATACGTGAACTCATTAGTTTTACGCCCGAAGAACGAGAAACCAACCTGTCTGAGGTCCTGCGTTATTTGACCAATGCCATTAAAAAGAGGTGTACCACCTTTGTCATCTCCGATTTTTTGGATGAGCAGTATGAAGATGCCCTGAAAATTGCCAACCAAAAGCACGATGTGGTGGCCTTGCGCATTTACGACCCTCGCGAAACACTTTTACCAGATATAGGATTTGTCAAATTTAAAGATGCCGAAACGGGCAACTTACAATGGGTAAACACCTCCAGCAAAAAGACGCGGGATGCTTTTAACCAGTGGTGGCTGAATAATGAAAAACGCATCAATTCAACTTTCACCAAATGTGGGGTAGACAATGTGGCCATAGCAACCGATGGAGACTATGTAAAATCTTTGATGTCGCTCTTTAAAAAACGCAGTTAAAATGGCAGGAAGTAATACCATGATATACACAAAAATTTTCAGACCCACCATCCTTTTATGCTTCTGGCTCTGGCTTCCGGGTCACTTATCGGCTCAGGCCGTATCGGCAACTGCTTCGCTGGATTCTACACTTATGGTGATTGGCGGACAAATGAACCTGAAAATAGAGATGGTTCAACCGGCAGACCTGAAAGTTGCCTTTCCCTTATTAACTGATACCATTACAGCCAATGTCGAAATTGTTGAGGCGCAAAAAATAGACACCACAGCCATAGACGGTAATCGCATAGCCATATCTCAAACTTTTAGAATTACCTCTTTCGACAGTGGCTTACATTATTTACCACCCATCCATTTTGAATACATGGAAGGGGAAATGATGCGGCAGGCATCTACCCAATCGTTGGCCCTATTGGTGGTTAACCCTTTTGAGGAGGTAGATCCGGAGAAAGGTATTTTCGATATCAAAGCGCCCTTTGACTTGCCATTTTTACTTTCTGAATTACTCAAGTATCTGAAATGGCTGACCCTGTTCTTCTTGTTGCAGGCCTTAATTGCATTGGTTATCATCTACCTTCAAAGGAATAAAAAACCATTGAGTCAGATATTTGTCAGAGAAAAGCCCAAAGAACTTGCGCATATTATAGCCTTGCGGGAACTGGATAAAATCAAGAAGGAAAAAATCTGGCAGGCGGGACAAATAAAGACTTTCTATTCACAATTAACGGATGCACTGCGTCGCTACCTCGAAGAACGCTACCATTTTCAAGCCATGGAGCAGACCTCAGGGGAAATTATGGATAGCATTAAAAGAGTTGAGTTGCCCGACAAAAAGCTTTACGATAAGCTGCACAGAATTTTAGATACGGCTGATTTGGCCAAATTTGCCAAGTACGAACCCTTGCCCGACGAAAACGATTTGGCCCTCATAAGCGCCTACTTCTTTGTCAACCAAACCAAAGAAGAACCCTTAGTGACTGCCGAAGAGGCAGCCAAAGAGAGTGTCCATTAATTAAACAGATTATTTAAAGATGAACTATACATTTTTACATCCACAATATTTCTTGTTGCTGTTGTTGTTGATCCCAATGATAGCCTGGTATATTTGGAAGCAAAATACAGCACATGCCACCCTGCAAATAAGCAGCACTCGCTTCTTTTCACTGGTTAAGAAATCGCGAAAGACCTATTTGCGACATTTGCCCTTTGTTTTCAGGGTGTTGTCCATCATCTTTCTGATAACCGCTCTGGCGCGTCCACAAAGCAGCAACCAACTCAGAAATGTGACTTCAGAGGGTATAGACATTATCGTATCACTGGATATCTCAGGCAGTATGCAGGCTATGGATTTTAAGCCCAACCGACTGGAAGCGGCCAAAGAGGTAGCCATTGAATTTATCAAGGGCCGACCCAGTGACCGGATGGGACTGGTTATTTTTGCCGCAGAGAGCTTTACGCAATGTCCACTGACATTAGACCACAATGTGCTGATTAACCTCTTCCGCGATGTACGCATTGGCATGCTGGAAGATGGTACCGCCATTGGAATGGGACTGGCGACGGCGGTCAACAGGATAAAGGACAGCGACGCCAAGAGTAAGGTCATCATTCTGCTTTCGGATGGAGAGAATAACCGGGGACAAATTGCACCACTTACGGCTGCTGAAATTGCCCGTACCTTTGGGGTGAGGGTGTACACCATTGGAGTGGGCACCATTGGCATGGCTCCCTTTCCTATCAATACCGTATTTGGTCAACAAGTACAGGAAATGGAGGTAAAAATTGACGAGCCCATGCTGACGGAGATTGCTGAATTAACAGGAGGCCAATATTTTAGAGCGACAGACAGACAAGCATTGGAAGGCATTTATCGGGAAATAGATGCCATGGAAAAGAACAAAATAGAAATCCAGGAATATACGCGGCATGCAGAAGAGTTTGTTTTGTTTGCTTTACTGGCGCTTCTGTTTTTATTGTTGGAAATTATATTGCGGAATACCGTTCTAAGAACACTTCCGTAAGCGATGATTTGATTTTGAACACACATCATTAAAGTAAAAAACCATGTTTCGATTCGGACATCCTGAATATTTATATCTGCTATTAATCATACCGGCGCTGGCCTTTATCCAGTTGCTCTTTCTCATCCAAAAGAAAAAGGCACTGAAGCGCTTTGGTACGCCCGATTTGGTAGAGCACCTAATGCCCGATGTTTCTAAATTCCGACCGGTCATTAAATTCTACCTGCTGTTGATGGCACTGATGGCACTGATATTTACCCTGGCGGCACCCCAGTTCGGGACCAGACTGCAGACCGTTCAACGGCAAGGCATAGAATTGATCGTTGCCCTGGATGTATCCAATAGCATGAATGCGCAGGATATAGAACCCAGTCGACTGGAGCGCGCCAAGCAAGCCATTGCCCGACTGACCGACCGGCTGGTGAACGACCGGCTGGGGCTGATAGTGTTTGCGGGCCAAGCATACACTCAACTTCCCATCACGTCGGATTATGCCTCGGCCAAAATGTTCCTGTCCAACATCAATACC
>DHVH01000348.1 GCA_002412555.1 Marinilabiliaceae bacterium UBA5213
CCACCTCCAAGGGGAACACTTGCCGTATGGAAAGGTCTTGATCCCGTTTCCATAAAGGCAAGATTATAGTTATTATCTCGCAACATTGCAGCTTTATCAAGACAGGGTACAGGCTTTATTAAATGGATTACCTGGTGCAGAAGTTATCAATGAATAGTAGAGAGAGCTTATGAAAATTTCGGAACCTAATTCAACGACAGCTTTGTTGATAATTGATGTACAACGAGGGCTTTTTCAGAAAGCCACGCCCATTTATCGAGCAGAAGAATTGTTGAAAAACATAAACACTTTAGTCAAAGAAGCCCGTCATGCTGGAGTATTAGTGGTCTATGTTCAGCATTCTGATAATCTTGCTTTAATAAAAGGCTCAGATGAATGGCAGCTTCATCCCCAGCTTAAATACCAGAAAATTGATTCCCTAATCCAAAAAGAACATGGAAACGCATTTGAAGGCACCGATTTACGTAAAATCTTGGATGATAGGAGCGTTAACAAGCTGGTGGTCACTGGTTTGGTGACACATGGTTGTGTACGTGCTACCTGTCTGGGTGCCCAAAAATTAGGTTATCACGTAACTTTGGTGAGCGATGCCCACAGTAATTACCACGAGAAAGCCGCTCAGTTAATAGTTGAGTGGAATCAAAAACTCCTCGCTCAGAAGGTAAAATTAATACCAACAGCTGAGGTTGAATTCTAGCGATGCAACCAATGCATAGAGTGCCAATTAAATAGTGGTGATATGAATATTGTTGTTGTTGGCAGTATCAACATGGATTTGGTGGTTTGTTTACCAAGAATTCCCAGCCCGGGCGAAACATTACTTGGTGGGGTTTTTAATACCTATCCTGGTGGAAAAGGCGCAAATCAAGCAGTTGCCGCTGCCCGCCTGGGCGCTCATGTCAGTATGATAGGCTGCGTAGGCGCTGACACTTTTGGTCGGGATTTGATCGAACAGCTCTCGAAAGAGGGTGTGGATACATCTTTTATCACAAGACATGCAGGGGTTTCTACAGGGGTAGCGTTAATTCAAGTGGATGATAAGGCGCAGAATAGCATCGCTGTCGCATCTGGTGCGAATCTTTGTTTTGCGGGCGTAGATGTTGAATCAGCATTGGCTGCAATTAATGGTTTTGATGTCTTGCTAATGCAATTGGAGACTTCTATTGATACAGTCTATACAGCAGCTATGATCGCTTCAAAGAAAAAAGCCATGGTCATTTTGAATCCAGCACCCGCACAGGTTTTAGAACCGGAACTGCTGCAGATGGTAGATTACTTGATCCCAAATGAATTTGAGTTGGCTGCTCTTGCTGGATTACCTTCCCGGTCAAATGAAAACATTTATGAGGCTGCACAGGTGTTGATTTCGAAGGGTGTTAAAAATCTGATCGTCACACTTGGAGAGAATGGTTCGATGTTGTTCACTAGCGAAGACCAAACTGGTTTACTGCTGCCGGCATGGAAAGTGAATGCTATGGATACCACTGCAGCAGGAGACTGTTACGTGGCAGCCTTTGCGGTTGGGTTGGGTCAAGGTAAAACCGTTGAAGAGTCGGCCAATTTTGCGAGTGCTGCTGCGGCAATTTCTGTAACAAGGAAAGGCGCGCAGCCTTCACTTCCACATTTAAATGAAGTTATTCAGTTCATTTGTGAAGGGAGTAGAAATCAATGAAGAAAATTGGAGTGATCAATGGACCAATATCGGATGTTATTGCTCATTTAGAGCATACAGATATGATCACTGTTGCGGACGCAGGGTTGCCTGTTCCTTCTACGACCAAGCGAATAGATCTGGCTCTAAAACCAGGTGTACCAGGATTCTTGGAGACTCTCGAAGTAGTCTTGACCGAAATGTATGTGGAAAAGGCTTACGTGTCTGAAGACATCCTGACAAAGAGTTCGTCGATATTTGCCGGAATCCAGGAATTGCTTGGAAGCGTTCCTATAGAATCACTTCCGCACACTGAATTTAAGGAACTAACTGCAACAACCAAAGCTGTCATTCGAACTGCTGAGTTCACTCCTTTTGCGAATGTCATTCTTGTTGCTGGTGCCTGGGGCTTCGATCTGTAAACTTAATAAATATTACTAGGAGATTAAAATGAAAACAACATTGGGTGTTATCTTTAGCAGCCGCGATTTCTTTCCAGCCCACTTGGTGACCCAGGCAAGAGTAGAAGTTCAGGAAGCCTTAGAAAAACTTGGTATTAACAGCGTCATGTTGCCTGAGGATCAAGCCATCCACGGTGCTGTACAGACCTATCAGCACTCTCGCATGTGTGCGGACTTGTTTAAGGCACACCATGATGATATCGATGGAATCTTGGTGATTCTTCCAAATTTCGGTGATGAAAAAGCGGTAGTGGATACGATAAAGTTTTCCTGTCTGGATGTACCTATTCTGGTTCAAGCTTATCCTGATGATTTGAAAGCCTTTGATGTTGCCAATCGTCGGGATGCATTTTGTGGAAAAATATCGGTTTGTAGTAATCTACGTCAATATGGATATTCTTTTTCGGTTACCGATTTACACACTGTTTCTCCAAAATCAAATGAATTCAAACAGGACTTGGTTAAGTTTATCGGAGTTAGCAAGGTGGTCCGTGGGCTTCGTTCAGCACGCCTTGGAGCAGTCGGAGCACGTCCTAATGCATTTAACACAGTGCGTTACAGCGAAAAATTGCTCCAAGAAACTGGAATCACTGTATTAACCGCTGATTTATCTGAAATACTTGGCCCTGCAGCAAAACTTAAAGATGATGACGTTGATGTTAAAAAACAATTGGAAATAATCATGAATTATTTGCCCACTAAGGGTGTTCCTAATGAATCCATAATGCGTATGGCCAAGTTTAGCTCTGTTTTGAAAAAATGGATGGTAGATCTGGACATTCAAGCCACAGCATTACAATGTTGGAATTCATTGCAAACCAATTACGGCGTGAATGTTTGTACACTGATGAGCATAATGAGTGAATCACTCATGCCTAGTGCTTGCGAAGTGGATATCACGGGTGTTGTGTCAATGTATGCATTGCAACTGGCAACTGGAACACCAAGTGCTTTGGTGGACTGGAATAATAACTACGGGAATGATCCTGATAAATGTGTGCTTTTCCATTGTGGTAACTGGGCAAAGAGTTTTGTTCCAGATGCGCGCATGGAGTATGCCAATATCCTCGCAACCACCTTGGGAAAAGAAAATACCTACGGCGCGATCAATGGCCGAAAACCAGCTGGTCCCTTGAGTTTTGCAAGGGTGTCCACAGATGATCAAATGGGAATTATCCGTGCTTATGTGGGTGAAGGTGAGTTCACTGATGATGAACTTGATACCTTTGGAAGCCGGGCCGTTGTGAGGGTGCCAAATTTGCAATCATTACTTAAATATGTTGTGAAGAATGGTTTTGAGCATCATGTTGCCATGAGTGGTCTTCCTTCTGCGCAAGTATTGAGAGAAGCCTTGGAAAACTACATGGGTTGGGAAGTTTACGCGCACCAATAAAAGTACCGGTGGTTAAGTATCTATCGGACAAGTTTCCCGTAAAAGGTAGTTTTGCGAACTTCAGGAAGATTGAAGAAAAAATAAGAGTCTGCTAAGCAGACTCTTATTTTTTAATAAGACTTTTGCTCATTAATACAGATGGCTGTAGTTCCGTGATAAAAGGAATAACTATGTTAATGAAAATGATTCCGAATTGCTATCCGAGAGGTGTCCATTTATCGACCCCGGCATGGACGAGACCGAGCCCACGTCTGGCAGACTGGACCAATGGAAATGAATTATTCATAAACTTCTTGTTGGAATAAATAGCGCCCCCGGCGCGGCTCGAACGCGCA
>DHVH01000191.1 GCA_002412555.1 Marinilabiliaceae bacterium UBA5213
GTCTAAATGGACAGATTTATCGTGATTTTGAAGTGATAGTGGTGGATGATGGTACGCCCGGTGAAGCCCTCAAAGAGTTATGCGGGAAATATAAGCAGGTGCGGTATTTTAAAATTTCCAACTCGGGTAGTCCCATTGTTCCCCGTAATTATGGTCTAAAGCAGGCTCGGGGACATTATATCGCCTTTTTGGACGATGATGATTTGTGGATGTCCAATAAGCTGCTGAAGCAGGTGGAAGTACTTGAAAACCATCCCGACTACGGATTGGTGCATTGCTATTGCAAAATCATTAATGAGAACGATGAGGCAACCGGACAAATAACCGGACAACTGCATGCCGATAAAAAGCATGGTTACGTGTTCGACAATATGGTTGGTAATTTTACGGTGATGCTGTCAACCCCGCTCATACGCAAGGAGGTTTTGGATCTTGCGGGCGGCTTTAACGAAAGCATGCCTGCAGCAGGGGAGGATGTGGAATTTTTTTACCGACTGGCCTTTTATACACGTTTTTTCTTTTTGAACGAGGCTCTGGTTAAGTACAGAGTGCATGAGCATGGCCTTTCAAAAAACAATAAAGATTACATTCATTTACCCTGGCATTTATTCAATGTGGTTAACGGGTTTTACAAAAAGGGCTTGCTGAAAAAAAAGAGGTACCATGTTCTAAGAAACAAGTTGCTATTGACACAGATACGGGAAGCATCGAGCTGGGATACTTTTTTGATGGCCCTAAACCATTGCCTTAAAATGTATCCTTTGTTTGTTTTTAGCCCGGGCGTTTTGCGAAAAATTGCCAGCAAGAAAATGGAATTGTTACGTGCCAAATAAAATTGACAACATGCAGCTAAATACCCATCCAAAAGTTTCTATAGTTATTCCTTGTTATAATTTGGAAGGATATATCGATAGCTGTTTGAATTCTTGCATGGTTCAAACGTATCAGAATATTGAAATACTGGTGGTGAACGATGGTTCTACGGATGAGTCAAAAGCCATTATTGATGCTTACGCTCGCTTGGATAGCCGCATACGTCCAATTCATAAAGCCAATGAAGGTGTTGCTTTGGCAAGGCGAACCGGCATTTTGGCTGCATCAGGGACTTATCTCTTCTTTTTGGATGGAGATGACTCCATTGAAATCAATGCCATTGATCATTTACTTAAGGAAGCTCTGGCCACCGGAGCAGATATGGTCAAGGGGGAGCATTCATTGGAGACGGATGCTGGTTATAAGGTTCAGAATTTTGAGCGCTATGGGTCTTGTGATCGTTTGGGTTTTTTCAGGCAGATGCTCAAAGAGCGCATGTTTACCATGTGCGGAATACTGTATAATCATGATCTTTTTAATGAAGGTCTGGATTTTCAGTCTGGCATTAAAAGGGGAGAAGATGCTGCCTTGCTGGCAATGTTAATGAGCAGGGTTAAAAAAGTGGTCTTGCTCAAAAAAGTGGTATATTTCTATCGTTCACGTCCCGGGTCTATAACCCGTGACGTATCGTTAACTCATTTTGGCGATGCTATTCTATCCCGCTTTAAAATTGAGGAGTATGCGCTTGAAGCCGGACTAGATAAAAAAAGGGACTTTGAATTGGCGGAGTTTATCTGTTTTTCCGTTGTTTTGTATTTGATGAATGCGCATGCTGCGCCAGAAATTGACCCAAATTTGGTTAAGCAGAAAATTGGCACGTATTTGATGGACAATTCACCGTTCAAAGAGGTGTATGAGCAGCAATCCAGGAAGAACTATTTGCGCCTGAAATATTACTATACCAGATCAATGTCCCACACCACCTTTGAGTGGGCCTATAAACTTAAATTAGTCAGATAGCCTATATGCGAATAGGGGAAAATCCACTAAAGTCGAACATTCAAAATCTGAAGCACAAGCAGCATCGGGTCATCCTGCCGTTTTGGATCCCCAATATGGAGGAGGACTACTTTAAAAACCAGCATGAAGTGTTAAAGCGCTGTCTCGATTCGCTTACGGCGACCATCGACACGGAAACCACCAATATTACCCTGATCAATAATAATTCCTGTCGCGCCGCCTCTGAAGTAGCCGAAAGCTTTGTGGCTAAGGGACTAATTGATAAATATGTGGTGCGGAGTGAGAACCGCGGTAAGCTGGAGCCCATTTTGGCGGAGTCCAGGGCTGCTTATGAGGACTACATAACCATTGCAGATGCTGATTTTCTATTTTTTGAAGGATGGGAGTATGCAATGGCCAGGGTGTTTACTGATTTTCCAAGAGCAGGTGTGGTCACCTGTTATCCCTGTGCCAATCTGGCTTTTAAGCACAATACCCAATGGGTGGCAACCTCACCTTGGCGCACAGGAAAGGTGGTTGCTGAAGAAGAGATGAATTTAGTGGATAAGGGTTTGGGACATGCGGCAGGACACGGCATTTATACTGGTAAAGGGGTTCGGAAGAAGACATCCTGGAGCAGTATGCAGTATTATCTGCAAAAGGGCGACCATAGGGTCTGCCTGGGAGCCGTTCACGCCTTGGCCACGATGAAAAGGGATATTTTTCAGCAACTGCCCATTCTCAAAATACCCTTTGTCTTTAAAAATGGTTATGAAGAGACCTATTTAGATTATTTTTCGGACCGCTTGGGCTATTATCGCTTGTCCACCACCCATTGCTACGCTTATCACATGGGCAATACCTTGCCCGGTGACTTGCCTTCGCGCGCAGCATTGCCTACGGGCCAAGTTTCGTTTCCGGCTTATAAAAACAGGTCTTTCTGGTTAAATTGGTTTAATTTTACTTGGATTAATCCACTGGTAAGGTTAATGCGAAGGTTGAAAGTGGTTTAATGGGTAATTTATAAATATGAGAGGAAAATTATATTCTTTAGTGCGGCGACTCTTTGAGAAAATCTATTTTGCACCACGCCATGTTCGTGGATGTGAGGTGCGGGGACGCGTTAGCGGACTGCGCCATGTATTGTTTGAAGGAGAAAACAAGGTGCCGCATGGTTGCACCTTTTCCGGCAAGGTGAAAATTGGATTTCGTACCACCTTGGGCATGCGTAACTGGGTGCATGGGGATGTGCACATTGGTAAGTATTGTCAGATAGGTGCAGATGTTATGATCAATGCCACGAACCATCCGGTTCGTTATTTGTCAACTTATATCAATCAAAGTTTGTTTAATGGTGAATTGTATCAACTCAAACAGGAGAAGCAGATAAGAATAGGTCACGATGTTTGGGTTGGACATGGTGCCATTATCCTTGGTGGTGTTATCGTGGGAAACGGGGCGGTAATTGCTGCAGGGGCGGTGGTTACCAAAGATGTTCCTGCATTTTCCATTGCTGCCGGATTGCCGGCCAAAGTGGTTGGTCGGCGTTTTTCAGAGACGGTTGGTAATGAAATTGATGCGCTAGCCTGGTGGGATAAGCCGGATGAAGAGTTGGAGCAAATCAAGCCTCTGTTTTTTAAGAATCTTGAGGATGTTGACAGCATCTATTCCTGATAAATGGGGATTAAATTTCCTGATTTTAAAAAAGAACAATTAATATAAAAGTTGTATGAGCCTTAAATTGCATAAACCGATCAATCGGGACAAGCTATCTGGCCAAATTAATTTAATTATTTACAGATGAAAGCACCAAAAATCATAGCTGAAATTGGTTGCAATCACAAGGGCGACATGGAAATTGCCCGTGAGATGATTGTAACAGCCGCCATTTTTTGTAAAGTGGATGTGGTTAAGTTCCAGAAAAGGACCAACAGGGAATTACTGACCGAGGAGGAGTACAACACGCCTCACCCCAATCCCATTAATGCTTATGGCAAGACTTACGGCGAACACCGAGAGTTTCTTGAGTTTGATTTGGATCAGCACCGGCAGTTAAAACAGTGGTGCGAAGAGTACGGTTTGGTTTATTCGACTTCTGTATGGGATGTTACTTCGGCCAAGGAAATTACTTCCTTGAATCCCGAATTGATTAAAATTCCCTCGGCTTGTAACCAGAATAAGGCCATGCTGACCTATTTGTGTGAGCATTATTCGGGTGAGGTACACGTGTCGTTTGGCATGACCCGCCATGAAGAGGAAAAACAGGTGGTGGAGCTTTTTGAGAGCATGGGACGCAGCAAGGATTTGGTCATATACAGCTGTACTTCCGGTTATCCGGTGCCTTTTGATGATGTTTGCCTCTATGAGATATCTCGTTTGAAGGAGCACTATGGCCACCGGGTTAAGGCAGTGGGTTTCTCTGGCCACCACTTGGGAATTGCAGTGGATGTGGCAGCGATGACTTTAGGGGCTGAGTGGATTGAGCGGCATTATACGCTTGACCGGACCTGGAGAGGTACTGACCATTCGGCTTCACTGGAACCTGATGGTTTGCGCAGGTTGACCCGCGATTGCCGGGCGGTATCCAAGGCATTGAATTATAAGAATCAAGATATTCTTGGTATAGAGGAAGTTCAGCGTAACAAATTAAAAAAGAATCAGATAAAATGGCAGTAGTTGCGTTTGTCCCTGTGCGGGGAGGCAGTAAATCCATTCCTTTAAAAAATATCCGGAGTTTTTGTGGTAAGCCTTTAATATATTGGAATTTAAAGGCGCTTCAGGAGGCGCCTGGGGTCGACCGGGTAGTGGTATCTACTGATAGTAAGGCGATTGAGCAGGTTGTGCAGGGCTTTGGACTTAGCAAAGTAGAACTTTTCCAACGGTCGCCCGAAAGTGCTACCGATACGGCTTCTACCGAGTCGGCCATGCTCGATTACATCAACAGGGCGGGTGATAAGTTGCAGTCGGATGATCTTTTTATGCTGGTACAGGCTACCTCACCTCTGACACGTGAGCAGGATTTTAGCGATGCCATAGGGTTGTTTGAACAAGGTGCCTTTGATTCCCTGCTCACTTGCGTGCGCTACAAGCGTTTTTTTTGGAATGCCGATGGCAGTTCAAAGAACTACGACTACCATAAGCGGCCGCGCCGTCAGGATTTTGAGGGTGAGCTCATGGAAAACGGGGCCTTTTATATCAGCAGAGTTCAAGCCATAGTGGATTCAGGTAATCGCTTGTCGGGTAAAGTTGGCCTATACGTAATGCCGGAATATACCGCTATTGAAATAGATGAAGAGGATGACTGGCTGATAGCTGAGAATTTGATGCGCAAGCATCAAAGTCCGGAGACCCACAATTATAGCCAGGTGAAAGTTTTTCTCACCGATGTGGATGGTGTGTTGACGGATGCCGGTATGTATTATTCGGAGGGAGGCGATGAGTTGAAGAAATTCAATACCCGCGATGGCATGGGCTTGCAACTGATCAAGGCCAGGGGCATAAAGACCGGCATTATCACTTCTGAAGACACGCAAATGGTTGAGCGCCGGTTTAATAAGCTGAAGCTGGATTACCTGTATCAGGGTAAAAAGCATGGCGGTAAACTGGCGGCGGCTCTGGATATTTGTCAAAAAGAAGGGGTTGATATCAGCCAAGTGGCTTATATCGGGGACGATGTTAATTGTCTGGAATTGCTTTCCACCGCCGGTTTTCCTGCTTGTCCCGCCGATGCCGACCAGAAAATACGATCTATACCTGGCATAAGAGTACTGTCAAAAAAGGGCGGTGAAGGTGTGGTGCGTGAGTATATTGAAGCGATTATGAACGAGTAGGCGAGTGGTTTGTCTCAATAATAAAAGTTGAATGAAGATATGTTTCTTAGTGCCCGACGGGGTAGGCTTGCGTAACTATTTGTACAGTCAATTGATTGATGAATTTCCCGATGAGGTGGAAATAATGCTGCTGACTGTATTGCCGCAAGAAGTGGTGAAAGATGTGGCACTGGCGCACCGGCACAAAATAACACATGTGCCCATGAGCGGCTATCAGGAGTCGTTTAAAGGCAAGTTGTTGAAGGAAGTGATTACTTACGCCCGCCTAAGATACAATACGCGTAAGGTTAAGAATGACACCATCATGATTAACTGGACGCGGAAAAATTTTGCCTTTGTAACGCGACTGTTTTTTGCCATGGCTGCATTCATTGGGTTTTTCTTTTCCTTCTCGTACAGGGGCATTGAGTGGCTGGAGAAAAAGTACAGCAAGCATTTGCAAAGCACCGGCTATTTTGAGGAGCAAATCCGGTTGTTAAAGCAACACCAACCGGACATTGTTTTCAGTACCCATCAGCGTTCGCTGGATGGCTCGGTGATTGTTGAAGCGGCGAAGGTTTTGGGCATTAAGACCATAGGTGCTATTTATTCGTGGGACAACCTGCCAAAGGCCCGATTGTTGGTCCGCACCCATCATTACGTGGTGTGGTCGGATTATATGAAACAGGAGATGGCCGACTACTATCCCGAAATCAGTCCGGAAAAAATCGTTGTGACCGGCACCCCCCAATTTGAGTTCTATTTTAATAAGGACTTGTACATGGACCGGGCAGCCTTTTTTGCACAGGTAGGATTGGATCCCGAAAAAAAGGTGTTGTGTTTCTCGGGAAATGATTTGACCTTTCCCTGTGATGAAAAGTATTTGAATGATTTGGCCGAGGCGCTGATGGAGATGCCTGAGCAGCAAAGGCCGCAGGTCTTGCTGCGCCGTTGTCCGGTCGACTTGTCGGGTCGCTTCAAGCCGGTTTTTGAGAAATATCCCGAACTCATTAAAGTCTCTGACCCACTTTGGAAATCTCATTCGAAGCAATGGAGTTTCATTGTCCCTACGCAAGAGGATATTCAATTATTGGTTAACGTGGCCCTGCATTCAGATGCGGTGATCAATGTAGGCTCAACCATGGCCCACGATTTTGCGGTCTACGACAAGCCGGCCATTTATATTAACTACGATCAGCCAACGGTTACCCATTGGTCGGCCGTTGTCAACAACCAATATCAGCATTTTCGCAGCATGCCTGCCAAAGACTGTGTGGTATGGCTCAACAGCAAAGAGGAAATTGCGGACTGCGTTAACAAAGCGCTCAATGGTCCCTTGCCAGATGCTGAAACACGCGCAGCTTGGTTTAAGGTGGTGGCGCTTCAGCCTTTGGCTGAAGCTTCCCAACGCATTGCCGGCACAATAATGAAATTATAATTTAAATTCAATATTCCATGCATATTTGTTATCTCTCCTACGAGTACCCATTGTGGGGAACGGGCGGCATTGGCAGCTTTATTCAGACCATAGGTCGTGGCTTGGTTGCTCAGGGCCACAAAGTGAGTGTGGTGGGTATTGGCAATAAACCTTACCCTGAAGAACTGGCCGATGAAGGGGTGGAGATTTACCGACTACCAGTCAACCGCTATTTTCGCAAAGCCAGCTTTGTCGAAAACCAGTGGCGCATTCGCAAGAAATTGAGAGAATTACATGGGCAGGCACCCATCGATGTAGTGGAGGCTCCTGAAGCCTTGATGTTTATGCTCCCAAAGCGAACGCCCTATAAAAAAGTGGTCCGAATGCATGGCGGTCACCATTTCTTTGCCGAGAGTGAAAAAAGACCGGTGGATAAGTGGAAGGGCTATCTTGAAAAGTGCTCTTATAAGCGGGCCGACGCTTTTGTGGCCGTCTCCCAATTTGTAAAAACGCATACAGGTAAATACTTGTCCACCGACGGTAGACCTGTTGAAACCATTCGCTACCCTATTAACGGGGAACTGTTTAAGCAGGCCGACTTGTACAAAACCATTACCCATCGCCTGGTCTTTGCCGGCACCGTTTGTGAAAAAAAGGGCATTCGGCAATTGCTGGAGGCGCTGAAGCTGGTCATACCCCGCTTTCCGGATGTGCATCTGGATGTTTTTGGCCGGGACTGGTTTTTTCCGGATAGGCGGTCGTATGTAAGTTTTTTAAAGGAGTCTTTTTCACCAGAGGTGCTGCGTCATGTGACTTTTCATGGTGCCATTGGCTTATCACAGATTCCATCAAAATATGAAGTGGCTGAATTGTGTGTGTTTCCATCGCACATGGAAACGCAAGGACTGGTAGCGCCTGAGGCCATGTTTATGGGCAAGCCGGTATTGTTTTCGAATACGGGCCCCGGACCCGAAACCATTGATCACAAGCGCAATGGTTTGTTGTGTAATCCGCACGAGTCGCTTGATATAGCTGAAAAAATCATCTATGCTTTTGAGCACCCCAAAGAAATGCAGCAGATGGCTGTTCAGGGACAAAAAGATGCCCTGGAGATTTTCGGACTGGCGCAGATCATAGAAAGAAACGTCCGGTTTTATGCCGGTCTGGCGAAAGGATAGGTACGTAAAAATTATAAACCAATGATTAACTTAATTGATACAAAGGCCGGTTATGTGACTTTGATTCTTGTGCACCTCTTTTTAGGGGTTATGCTCAAAGTGTCGCCGGGTATAGTTGCATTGGCTTATCCCTTGTTCTTTTTATTGTTTATGGCCGACGTGCTGTACAATTTGGATAGGGGGTCACGGGCTGGGTTTTATGCCCTTCACATGATTGGTTATGAAATGGTTTACAGGATGGCCGGTGCATCCTATTCATGGGAATTGGGAAAGTATGCGAGCATTATTCTGTTGTTGTTTGGCCTTTTTGTCGGGGGCAGAAAATTCATTCCCTGGATATTTGTTTTCTTGTTGGTTTTGTTGATTCCTGCAATTTTTCTTACGGAGCATCCAGATCCGGAAAGGTTGAATAACATGATCATGTTTAATATTTCTGGTCCTATGAGCCTGGTGGTTGCCGGACTCTATTTTTATAAGCGAGGGATATTTCAGGATGTCTACTTTCACCAACTTAAATGGGCCTTTTTGCCTGCATTTACAATCATTGCCGGGTTGAGCGTTGTAGCCAATCTGGCTACTGTAGAGTTTACGAGTGTACAATCCAGTGCTGGCGCATCCGGTGGTTTTGGTCCCAACCAGGTATCCACCGTGCTGGGATGGTTCATTATGCTGGCCCTTTTGTATAAGATTAATGGTGAGAGCATTACGCCTTTTTCGTGGCTCGATTGGGTTATCTTGTTTTACCTGATTTTAAGGGCCTTGCTAACTTTTTCCAGGGGCGGGGTTATGGGTAGTACCTTGGCGCTGTTAGGCTCTATTACGGTATTGTATTTCACTTATCCGGGCTTCCGGCGGCAGCTTTTTAAATCGATGCCCTACATTTTTTTGAGCCTCCTTTTTTTCGTTGGTGTTTTTATTTTCGCCAATCAAATGACCAATAATTATCTGTTATACCGGTATCAGGGCTTGAGCACTACTGAAGCGCTGACTGGGGTTCGCACCGGTAATACCAGTGTTTTAACAGGCAGGGATGAGATAATTAAGGCCGATTTCCGTACTTTTTTAGAGCATCCGGGATTCGGAGTTGGCTACGGTATGGGGGAGAAATACAGAGCCCGATATTACGGACATGCCGCAGCTGCTCATACCGAGTTTGCCCGCCTGTTATCAGAGCACGGAATATTGGGAGTTTTGTTTATGCTGGTTGGCATGATAGGCTTGCCCATCTATTTTTTCTTAACAGAAAAGCATCCATTAACGCGGTGTTTCTTTATTGCCTTTTACTTGTTGAGTATGTTTACCATGTTTCATGCCGCCATGCGTCTGGCTTTGCCAGGCGTACTATTCGGTGCTGCTTTTATGCGGATACTACCCCATAAAAAAGAAATAACAGACCAAACCAAAAGCTCTGTATGATTCATTTCCTGGTAATTTCTCCGGTTATTCACAAAAGGGACCAATCTCAGTATGGGGGCTATACGCCTTATATTCGCGAGATGAATATTTGGTTTCGCCATGTTGATAAGGTCCGTGTTATTGCACCCGTATCCACCATGCCACCTGATGCTTTGGAGTCAATGTATGACCATCCCAACCTGGAAATTATTGAGGTACCCTTTCTTGAGTTTAAGGGACTGCGTAAATCGCTTGTCTCAACCTTTTATCTCCCCCTTGTTTTATGGCGTATTGTGTCGGGCATGCTGTGGGCCAATCATATACATTTGCGCTGCCCCTCCAACTTGGGCTTACTGGGGACCCTTGTACAGGTATTTTTTCCTTCCAAGACTAAAACGGTGAAGTATGCCAATAATTGGGATTGGAAAAGCCAACAGCCGTTTAGCTACCGTTTGCAACAAAGGATTTTGAGAAATACGGTCTTGACGCACAAAGCCAATGTGCTGGTGTATGGCGACTGGAAGGAGCGTAGTAAAAATATAGTTCCATTCTTTACGGCGACTTATTCCAAGGATCATAGACTGGAAACCCCCTTGCGTAAATTGCGTGCTGATCAACCCATAAGGTTGATTTTTGTGGGAACATTGACTTCCAATAAGCGCCCATTGGAGTGTTTGAGGTCCTTGCAGTTCCTGAAAAATTTGGGTCATCAGGTGGTGTTGGATATGTTTGGTGATGGCAGTCAGCGTGCTGAACTGGAAGCCTATATTAAAAAACATCATTTAAGTGAGGAAGTCAAATTGTGGGGCAAGCAGAGTCCCGTTATGGTAGAAGAATATTTTAGAAAGTCCCATTTTCTGGTGTTTTTATCCCGATCCGAGGGCTGGCCTAAGGTCGTGGCCGAAGCTATGTGGTGGGGCTGCTTACCTATTACCACAGATGTTTCGTGTGTCAGTCAAATGGTGGATATGAATCGCCGTGGCGTCATTGTTCTGCCGGAAGCAGAGGAAGTGAAGGCAGCCATATTGCAGTTGGTTAGTCGGCCCGCCCGCTACCATGAAATGTGCAAGGAGGCCATGGAATGGTCCAGAGCATACCACCTTGAGCGCTTCGAAGCGGAAATTGTTAAATTATTGGAGCCCAGATAATGCAGGTACTAACACTTATTGATTCATTGATTGCGGCCGGCGCCGAACGCATGGCTGTTAATATTGCCAATGGTTTGGCTGATCGTGGTGTTGAAAGTCACTTGTGCGCTACACGGGTAGGGGGGCCACTCGAAGAATTTGTAGATGAGAAGGTATCCTATTTTGTGGCTCACAAAAGGGGGGTGCTCGATGGGTGGGCTTTGTGGAGAATTCGAAAGTATATTAAAATAAACAAGATAGAAATTCTTCATGCGCACTCTTCATCTATCTTTTGGGCCGTTGTGCTTAAAATCCTTACCCCTGGGCTCCGGGTCGTTTGGCACGACCATTTTGGTTTCAGTGAG
>DHVH01000102.1 GCA_002412555.1 Marinilabiliaceae bacterium UBA5213
TGAGTTGGTAAAAGGGTTTTGGTGGCAAAGCTTCGGTGTTATTTTTGTTTTGTTTTTGATCTATTCAATTGTGAGTTCATTGTTTTCAATTCCAATATTTATTTCTTCAATGATGCAGGGATTTGTTACAGCCACTGGAGGTGATCCCATTGGAGGTGAAAATTTAACTTTTGCCATGATTCTTGTATCTCTTATTAGTACACTGGGGCAGTTTGTGATGTACCCTATTATATTGATTGGGATTGGTGTACAATACTTCAATCTGCGTGAACAAAAGGACAATGAAGGCTTACTTGAAAAAGTAGCCGAAATGGCTGAACAGTAAATCTATGTGGAGAAGAAGGGTACATATCAGGGCTGTTTTTGGTTGGTTTTTATGGCTTTTGTTGAGCGTGCACCTTTTAGGTGCTCAATCTGCTGTAGAAACTGGACCATGGGATGACCATGGTCCGATTGAATACCGGGAGGCACCTTCTGAACGCATAGAGGCTTTTAAGAACAATCCTGATTATCGGTATGACAAGGATGGTGAAAGACCGGGTTGGTTCTCTCGTTTACTGAGTATGCTTATCCAGATGCTTTTTCAGCAGGTGGAGCAAAACCATTGGTTTAGATATGTATTATTGGGCTTACTGGTGCTGGCCTTTGCTTTTTTTATTCTGCGACTGCTCAATGTTCCGCTCGTTAGTTTTATTTCTTTTTCGCGGCCTAATCGGGCAGATGAAATGTTCGACGGAATGCCGGCTGATTTGTCATCCGACACCGTTTTGGAGGATATGCTGGCCTTGTACCGAAGTAACGGTGCTTACCGGGAAGCGGTCAGGATTTTGTACCTGATTTATTTGAAGAGACTGGATCAGAAGGGTGTGATTCGCCTGCGTGAATTTAAAACCAATCGAGAGTATGCCCGGGAAATCAGAGATGTGCTTTTGAGAGATAAATTCTCTTCTCTGGTCAAGGTATATGACTATGTTTGGTTTGGGCAATTTAATCCCAAAGAAGAGCAATACAGGAAAATTGAACTGGCTTTCTTAAGTCAGTCTTCTGATAGCAGGTTTTAAAATGGTTAAATGAGGAGGAAAATCGGAAAATATAGATTTTTGACACTGCTTTTGGCTGTGGGATTGATTCTGTTGGTTGTGGCCATCGTATACGCGCCCCAACCGGTGGACTGGACCAGCAGTTATTCAAGGCGGCACAGTGTTCCTTTGGGTATGTCGCTTGTTTATGAGGTGAGCGATGATCTTTTTCCCAATCAGGAAGTGCGGGTGGCTAATGGCGGTATTGCTAATTTTTTGGAGGATGCGATTCCGCTTAAAACCAATTTGATTTTTATCAACGACCAGTTGGAAATGGACAGGGAAGATTGGACTAAAGTGCTGGATGTGGCCTCAGCAGGTAACCATGTTTTTCTTTCTGCTGAGCGGTTTTCTCAAAACATCACTGATACACTGGCTTTTGAAATCGTCCAGGGGGTTCCCCTTCCCAGAATTTTGCTGAATGATTCGGTGGGTTATAATTTTACCAACAAACGTTTAAAAATTGCAGGTGATTACTGGTATAGTCGCGCCATCACCAATAATTACTTTTCGCGTTACGACTCCCTTAAGACTTCCGTCTTAGGGTACAACCACATGGGGCGGACCAATTTTATCCGTACGCGTTATGGTGAGGGGGCCATCTATATCCATTGCAACCCAATTGCCTTTACCAATTATCACTTAATCAGTGGCAACAAGCGTGAGTATATTTTCAAGGCCTTGTCCTATTTGCCAGTCGCAACCACCATTTGGGATGAGAAGTATAAGGCGGGGGCTCCGGTTTTGGTCTCTCAAATGAGGTTTGTTTTGGAGAACAAAGCGCTGCGCATGGCCTGGTATTTGTTTCTTGTTGGCGTTGCGTTGTTTATGATTTTCCAGGGTAAGCGGCGACAGCGCGCCATTCCGGTTGTTGTGGCACCCAAAAACACTTCTTTGGATTTTGTGGAGACCATTGCCAGACTGTATTTTTTGAACCAAAACCATTTGAACATCGCACAAAAGCGGTACCAGTATTTTTTGGATTATTTGAGAAGTAGATATTACTTAAACACATCACTCTCTGAGAGTCGTTTAATTGAAGAAACTTCCCGAAAGTCGGGGGTTCCGGAAAGAACCCTGGCGTCGATCTTCCGGATGGCGGCAAACATTGAAAAGGTCCAACAAATTTCCCATGAAGATTTACATCAATTCAATCGTCAATTAGAATTTTTTTATAAAAACTGTCAGTAGTTATGGAAGCAACAGAAAACTTTGATAATACCGAAAACAATGAGCTGTTCGAAAGTCGGCTAAAAGTGCAGGAACTGAACCATTTGGCTTATCGGATACGCAATGAAATTTCCAAAATAATTGTAGGTCAGGAAAGGGTGTTGGATTTGTTGCTGACGGCATTGCTGGCCAATGGCCATGTGCTGATTGAGGGCGTGCCAGGGGTCGCCAAAACGCTCATTGCCAAACTGCTGGCCAAAAGTCTCGATACCGGTTTTTCAAGAATTCAGTTCACGCCAGATTTGATGCCTTCTGATGTTTTGGGCACCACGGTCTTCAATTCCTCCACTTCTGGTTTTGAGTTTAAAAGCGGCCCTGTTTTTTCCAACATGATATTGATTGATGAGGTCAACCGGGCTCCGGCTAAAACGCAGTCGGCCCTCTTTGAAGTCATGGAAGAACGCCAGGTAACCATTGATGGCGTAACGCGTCCCATGGTACAACCTTTTATGGTATTGGCTACGCAAAATCCGGTGGAGCATGAGGGGACTTATCGTTTGCCGGAAGCGCAGCTCGACCGGTTTTTATTTAAAATCAAAATCGATTACCCTTCCCTGGAGCAGGAAGTAGGCATTCTGCAGAATGCCTGTGAGCGGGGCAATGTGAACGAGGTGGATCAGGTTCAGCCGGTAGTTACTGCAGCTGAAATTTTGGAGTTTCAGGAATTGGTACACCATGTTTTGGTTCAGCCTCAGTTGTTGCGCTACATTGCTACCATTGTGGAAAAAACACGTAACCACAGTTCTCTTTATCTTGGTGGCAGTCCGCGTGCATCCTTATCCATTCTTAGAGCATCAAGGGCGTTTGCTGCCCTGGAAGGACGTGACTTTGTGACACCTGAGGACATTCAGGAAGTGCTATTCCCTGTTTTAACCCATCGCGTTATTTTAAGCCCCGAAAAGGAGATGGAAGGTGTTAAACCTGAGGCTGTTATTCGACAGATAGTAGATTCTGTGGAAGTACCCCGTTAATGTTTATTTTGAAAACTGTGACTGCCTAGTGAAATCGTTTATTAAATCGGTCTATACCAATAGTTTGTTTTATAAAGCACTGTGGGGCTTGAGCCTTTTGTTTGTCTGTGCCTTTATTTGGCCTGTTCTTTATTTGCCGGCAGTTGTGTTATTAGTGGCCTGGGTCAGTCTTGTATTGGTGGATTTGTTGATGCTTTTTTCTAAAGGCAGTCAGAATTACATGAGCGCTGCACGGGTTTTGCCCGAAAGGTTTTCGAATGGCGATCACAATGAGGTAGTTTTGCATCTTGAAAGTTTCTTTCCTTATGCGGTTAAATCAGAGGTGATTGATGAGTTGCCTGTGCAATTTCAGAAAAGAGATTTTTCAATTAAGCATTTGTTGGCGCCGCGACAGCGAATGAGTCACCGTTATACCCTAAAACCACTCAGCCGTGGTGAATACCACTTTGGTGCACTCAATGTTTTTATTACCGGACGTGTCGGTTTTTTTTGTCGCAGGTATCGTTTCAACAAGGGAGCTATGATTAAAGTCTATCCTTCCTTCATTCAGATGAGGCGCTATGAGATAATGGCCATTAGTAACCGCTTAAGTGAAATTGGGGTTAAGAAAATCCGGAGAATGGGGCATCATACCGAATTTGATCAAATTCGGGATTATATTAAGGGGGATGATGTTCGTACGCTTAACTGGAAAGCCACTGCCCGTAAAGGTCATTTGATGGTGAACCAGTACCAGGATGAAAAATCGCAACAAGTATTTTGCATGGTGGATATGGGCCGAACCATGAAAATGCCTTTTGATGGCATGACGCTGCTGGATTATGCCATAAATACCAGCCTTGTAATTTCCAATATTGCCTTATTAAAGCATGACAAAACCGGTTTAGTTACATTTAGCAATAAAGTAAATGCCATGCTGCCCGCACGCAATGAAGGACGGCACCTTCAAACCATAATGGAGGTCTTGTACAATCAACAGACAGATTTTGGCGAGCACAATTTGGAAGGTTTGTACAGTATGGTCCGGCATCGGATTCATCAACGCAGTCTCCTCATCCTATTTACCAATTTTGAAAGTCTTGAATCGGCCAGACGCGCCATCCCCTACCTTGGCAGTTTGGCTGGCAACCATTTATTAATGGTAGTGTTTTTTGAAAATGAGGAAATCCTCCGCATGATTAAGAATGAGTCGGGCGATTCAGAGGCGATTTATCGGCAGGCCATTGCTGAAAAGTTTGTTTACGACAAGAAGCAAATTGTCAAAGAGATGGAGCGCAGGGGTATTTATGTGGTGTTGACCAGTCCCGAACACCTGACCGTTGATACAATGAACCGCTACCTCGAATTCAAAGCGCGTGGATTAATCTAATTATCGGCTTAAGTCTGATTTGCATCATTTCAGGTTTTTTAGTGACGCCGCAGTCCAGCTAAATGTTCATAATTGTTTATCTTTCTTCCTTCTTTATTCGAAATTGAATTCATTTGTGCGGTTATGGTGAGAAAGATGCTGCTTAGTTTTTGCCTAATGTTGCCCGTTCTATTATTGGCAGAAGTCGGTGAGCGACCTCGCGTGGGACTTGTGCTAAGCGGAGGTGGAGCTAAAGGATTTGCGCATATTGGTGTTTTGAAGGTTTTGGAAGAGGCAGGCATCCGACCCGACTATATTACCGGTACAAGTATGGGGAGTATTATTGGAGGATTATACGCCATTGGTTATACTTCTTCAGAGTTGGATTCCATCGCGAGGGCGCTTGATTGGGGGCAGTTGCTTTCCGACAGGATTTTATTGTCGGATGTTATACCGGAAGAAAAGTTTGACTATCAAAGGTTTCAGGTAGAATTGGATATTACGCCTGACGGATTCAGAGTGCCTGCAGGCTTTATAGGGGGCCATTCTATTTCCGAGACTTTTTCGCGCTTGTCTGCCCGGGTTGCAGGTGTTGATTCATTTGACAATTATCCGATTCCATTTAAGTGTGTTGCAGCGGATTTAATTTCCGGGGACCAGGTTGTATTGGACGAAGGGAATTTTGCTCATGCGCTTCGGGCAAGCATGTCCATACCTTCGGTATTTTCGCCGGTGTTAATGGACAGTCTGTTGCTTATTGATGGTGGCGTTTTAAATAATTTTCCTGTTCACTTGTGTCTTAGAATGGGTGCTGACATTATTATTGGGGTTAATGTTGGAGAGACCGATAAAATGCAGTTAACTGATTTTTCCTCCCCGCTTAGTGTTTTGTCTGCCTCTGCCATGATTGCCAATAGTATTACCATGCGCAGGCAAATAGAGGATGTGGATGTCTTAATATCACCTGATGTGACCCTATACAATGCGGGTAGCTTCTTCGATGGGCCCCAAATTATACTCCGGGGAGAGGAGGCTGCCAGAGAAAAATGGGATGAGTTGATTCATTTGTCGCAGAGACTTGATTCTATCAGTAAGCTGCCACCTCTAATTGTACCATCCACTCCTGAATTTTATTTAATTACTCAGATTGCCCTCGAGGGAGTTGATTATATCAGCCACAGATTCTTTTTGTCGAGCCTCGGCATATCTCCCGGAGAGACGGTAACTTTAAATCAGTTGGCCAGAGGGGTTAGTCGCTTAATGGGGACAAGGTATTTTGAGTCAGTTACTTATGATTTAGAGCCGATAGAGGAGGGTTATTTGCTTACCATGCATGCCACAGAATCGGCACGGGCCAGATTAAAGTTTTCCTTGCACTATGACAATGAATATAAAGCCGGAATTCTCACCAATATTACCTTACGGAATGTATTGGCCCGTGGCAATCGCTTAAGTACAACTTTTGATATTTCTGAACGTCCCCGCCTCCATACTTCCATCATCGGTTATTATGGCGAGAACCATCGAACGGCATCGCAAATCGATTGGGTCTGGGAAAATAGTAATTTTCCGGTATATCTTGAGGGCGGCTCCCGTTATGGGAGCTTTATTCACAATTTCACCGATTTGACAGTGGGCTTTATGTCTTCACTGGACACTAAATGGCTGCTAAGTGGCTATATGGAGCTGGAGCGAAGTGTATTGAAACATCAGAGTGGTTTCTATGAACTGTTTTCCTCCGGCGTTGAAATGTTTGGCAATAGGTTTATCTCTGCAAATTTCTCGGCCAATAGAAACACGGTTGATCGCCGGTTTTTTCCTAGGAGAGGCAGTGAACTATCGTTGAATTATCGCTTTTATATCGATAATAGTGCCGTTTATAGAGGTCGTGCAGCGTCAAGAGGATTAGTGGCCAATGCCATAGATCCCTTATTTAAGAATTTCTTTTCTGTTTCTGGGCATTATCAAGCCTACCTGAGTCTTCATAATCGGTTAGTGGTTAGTCCACGCCTGCAGGTCAGCTATTCCGACCGTACTTTGCCATTGCCCGGATTAAATTTTATTGGAGGATTGCCATTTCAGCGTCGCTCCAACGAGGTGAGTTTCGTTGGCCTGTCTTCGCGTGAGAAAATTGTGCAGGATTTTGCCATGGCTCAAATGAATGTTCGCTACCGGTTTTTAAGGAATATGCATATTTCGGGCATTGCGAATGTACTTGTTGCGCATACCGAAAGTGCATCTGAATTTCAGCCGGTTGTGTTGGCGAAGGATGAGTCCATTTACGGTTATGGCTTGTTGTTTGAATACGATAGTTTTTTAGGCCCCATACAGCTTGGGGCATCCAACAGCAACGTGGCGGGTGGTTTAAGGTATTACTTTGGTATTGGCTATCCTTTTTAAAAATTTTCCTTTTCGGCCAGTGCCTGGGCCACAATCATGTCGAAGGGTGATGTGATTTTGATGTTCTCAGGGTTGCCCTCGGCCAGAGAAACCTCGTGGCCTGCTGCCTCAACCACGGAGGCATCATCTGTAAATATTTCCTTATAAGCCTGTTTGTAGGCTTCTTTTAGCCAAAGCGTTTTATATACCTGTGGGGTTTGTACCAGTTGGTAGTTGTTTCTGGGTCTTGACAAACTTGATGTTTCCGTGAGTTCACGAATTGAATCTATTAGGGGTATGGTGGGTATGGCTGCACCAAATTCTCTGGCTTTGGCGAAACAATTTCCGATGGTACTCTGAGATACAAAGGGGCGTACGCCATCGTGCACCCCGGTTATTCCCTGGGTGTTATGGATATGCGATAAGCCATTTAAAACACTGTGGAAGCGGGTTGTGCCTCCACTGGCAATGGTATGAGGGATTTTGAATTGATAGGTCTCACAAAGTTCTGCCCAATAGGCTTTCTGACTCTCTGGAAGCACTAGAATGATATGCAAGCCTGAATGAAATCGATGAAAGCGTTCGATGGTATGCATAAGAATGGGTTTGTTGCCGATGGGCAAGAACTGCTTTGGTATCGATTCACCCATTCTCAAACCTTTTCCCCCCGCAACAATTAGGATGTTATCTTGTGTTGAATTTTGGTCAGTCATTTTAAAATAGTTTGTGAAGGTGATGTATTTTAAGTTGTTCTGTTAAATTAATCTTAAAATATTTAATAGTGCAATCAAAAATACAAAAACTGCGTACACAAGGACTTATTGAACCAAATTAAATTGCGGGGAAAGATTTATGAAGTTGATGCGCTTCGAGTTTACTAAACTCAGAAATAGATTATTGATTTATTTCGGAATACTAACGTTTTCCATAATTATTATTCAGGCAGTAGTCAGTTATTCTACTGTAAAAAGCACCTTGCAAGAGGATATTCGGGAAAAGCAGCTGTTGGCTTTTCTGGAAGCCTCACAAGCTGAATTAAGGGCATCGCTGGAGAGGGGGCTAGAGGCTTCTCTTAGTCTGGCAGATGATCAGTTGTTGCTCGACTGGTTTGACAGTGGAGAAAGCGACAAGAATTTGTCACACTATGCCTTGGAGAAAGTAGATCAGCTATATTCCAAGATGGGATACCCCAATGCTTTTGCTGCTTCTGCAACCACCAATAAGTTCTATGTACAGGGGCATGTTCATGCCAACACACTTGTGCGAAGTAACGATTCCGACAGCTGGTTTTTTTCAATGTTGAGGAGCGGTCAGAAGTATGAACTGAATTATGACTATAACGCAGCATTGGACCAGACCTTTTTCTTTTACAATGTGGTGATGGGGGAAGTCAATAATCCGCGTGGTGTTGCCGGCGTTGGCATTGACCCCGGGGAGCTGATCCGTCAATTTGTTAGTCGTAAAATCACAGAGAATTCGGAAGTGTGGATGGTAGATGCATCCGGGAATGTCATTATTTCTGAGAATGTTGAGGAAATCGGTTCTTTTTTGGGTGAAATTGTGGATTCAGTCATTGTGGAGCAGCTATTGGTCTCCAAGGAAGGATTGGTTTTACCCGATATCGATTTTGCAGGAGTGAATACCGATTTTGCTGTGATGCCAGTTGGTAATACCGGTTTTTCTGCCGTTTTAGTTGCGCCTGTTTCTGAACTGCTAACAGTAATCAGGCCTATAGCTATTAGTAGTTTTATTCTAAGTATTCTCTTTTTGGGTGTAACGCTCGTAATTGTTTTGTGGCTTGCCCGTTCTATTACCAAGCCCTTGAGTGAAATAACGGCACATTCCGATGTTTTCGCAAATGGTGATTTAACCAAGGAAATCAGTCCTTCAGTTTTGGCAAGAGCAGATGAGTTGGGGCAATTGGCCCAATCGTTTTCCAGACTAAAAAGTCAGATAGGTGAATTGATTGTCCAGGCGAGTAGTGCGGCATCGACCATTTCTAAAGGGAATACGGAAATGACTACCTCTGCATCCCGACTGGCTGAAAGTGCTACAGAGCAAGCCTCTTCCACCGAGGAACTGTCTGCATCAATGGAAGAAATGGGTTCTAACATTAATCAGAACGCTGATAATGCCAACGAAACGGTGGTGATTGTTCAGGATGCTGCCAGGGAGGCCAAATCCGGTGAGTCGATGCTGCTCGAAGCCGTCCACGCCATCGAAAGCATTAATGAAAATGTGATATTGATTGAAGATGTAGCTCGACAGACCAACATTCTTGCTTTGAATGCCGCCATTGAAGCGGCGCGTGCTGGAGAGCATGGCAGAGGCTTTGCTGTGGTGGCCGGTGAGGTGCGCCGATTGGCTGAGCGTAGTCGCATCAATGCAGAAAAAATCAACCAATTGTCGGGTAACAGCCTTAACATAGCCCGTCAGGCCATGCAAATTTTTGCTGAAATGGTGCCAAAAATTATGAAGTCGGCCGAACTGGTGATGGAAATCAGTGCGGCTTCAAAAGAACAGAATGTAGGGGCAGATCAGATCAATAACGCCTTGATAGAGTTGGACCGGGTGTCACAGTCCAATGCCCAGGCAGCTGAAGATATTAACAGCATGGTACATCAGTTCAATGATGAAGTAGAGGCCATGAAGCAGGTGGTCAGTTATTTTAAGCTGTGATCTGACGCCTTATAAAATTATAGTAAGCAGCCAAAACCTAAACCGGTTTTGGCTGTTTTATTTATGTCAAGGGATTTTACTTCATGTATTTATAGCGTTTGATGCTTTTCTTGGGTGTTTTTTCAAACTCCTCAGGAAAGAGTACTATTTTAGAAATGGCCATATAGGGGGGTAGGTCAGCATTGACCTCCTTGCGCAGTTGCTGCAAAACCGATTCTATTTTCTCGGAGCTGCAATTAGACAAATCACATGTTTCATAGTCGGGGTAGACCAACGCCTCAATTTTTCCTTCACTTTCGCGGACCAGGCATTCCTGAACAATGTCCTTGCTCGCTAGCACGGTCTCAATTTCTTCGGGATAAATGTTCTGTCCCGATGCCCCCAGTATCATATTTTTACTGCGTCCGCGGATGTAAATGTAGTTGTCAGCATCCATTACGCCAAGGTCGCCCGTATGCAGCCAACCATCGGATGTGAAAATCTCCTCTGTGGCTTTGTCGTTTTTGTAATAGCCCAACAAGGTGTTGTCACCTTTAACCTGGATCTCGCCCACAATATTATAAGGGTCTTCGCTGTCGATGCGCACCTGCATGCGGTCAACAATTTTTCCGGCAGAGAAAAGACGGGTTTCATTCCACGGGGCATAACTGATGAGTGGACCGCATTCGGTCATGCCATAACCAACGGTTAGGGGGAAATTTATCTTTTTAAGAAACTGCTCGACTTCTTTGTTGAGGGCAGCACCGCCTACTACCATTTCTTTGAACTCTCCTCCGAAGGTGTCGATCAATGTTTTCCGCACTTTGTTAAATACCAGTTTATTGGCAAGTGGCAGTTTTAGCATTGTTTTGAGCGCCGGGCTTTCCAGTTTTGGCATGATGCGACGCTTGAAAATCTTTTCGAGAATAAGCGGTACTGAAAGTATTAAATGGGGCTTAACCGCCCTGAAAGCTTCGGTTATTATTTGTGGCGATGGAGTTCTGGTAAGGAAGGTAATGTGGCAACCGGTAATAAAGGGCCATAGAAATTCAAACAGGCAACCGTAGGCATGTGCCATGGGCAGAAAGGATACGATTCTTTCACCGGCTACCAAATCAAAGGTGTCACTGGCATACTGCACATTGGACCAAATGCTGCGATGCGGCAACAGCACCCCCTTTGAAAAACCAGATGTGCCTGAGGTATAGGATAAAACCATCACCTCGTCCGCAGGTACATGAGCAAACAGAAGCCGCTGAATGTCAAATGGACCTTTTGGCTCATGCGTTTTTTTGAATGCTTTGTCGCTTATTTTGGCCAGTTTCCCGTGATGGTCGTGCAGTGGCTGGAAGTTGGCAACCGACAAGATCCCTTTGACTTTAGGGATTTTGGTCTCGTCAATTTTGTCATACATGTTGGCGGTAGCAAATAGCAATATCGATTCCGAGTGATTGATGATGTGGTGAATGTCGTTGCTGTGGAAATCGGGTAAAATAGGTACAATAACAGCCCCGTAGGTAATGGTGGCCAGATATATGATGCCCCAATGAGATGAATTTCTGCCAATCAAGGCCACTTTGTCACCGCGTTTAATGCCTGACTCTTTAAATATATCGTGCAAGTAATAGATGGATTTCCCCACTTCGCGAAAAGTATAATTGTTGCTTTCGTAATCGCTGAAAGCCAGTAAGTCTGTGTTTTTTTCAAGGGTGCTTTGCACCAACGAAATATACCCGTTGGATTCCATAAATTCATTATTTAGTTAAATAAATATTCGGCTAAAAACGTCCAAATTTTGATTAAAATATTTAGAATACCAAAATTTCCGGGTTAAAGAAAGTTGAGCGTATGGGAAAGAGGGGAGATAATAAAATAATTATCAGATACTTGCTTGCTTAATGTAAAAGGCGTTTTTGGGGGAAGGGTAAGCAAGCGAATCGGGATCGTCCGGGGTTTGAATATTTATGATTATCTTAGGTTTCTTTTTAATTGGAATAGCAAGACTAATTATACTAAGATACAATTTTTTGTAGGGTAAGTAAAAAAAAACAGGAGGGATGAAAGGCTATGACATTCGATGAGTTATTTGATCAGATAAAGGCTGGAAAGCTGGATAAGCAAAATGCCCGGAGGCATTTTTCTTTGGATTGGCTGGAAACGGCCAGTAGTTATATTGCAGATGTCAACCGGGGTTCGCGCATCAACATTCCGGAGATTATCTACGGTGAATATAAAACAATGGCGCAAACCATTGAGGTAGCGGATGCCCTTTTGCAGCGGCATCCGAGGGTGATTGTATCTCGCAGTCCCCATAACAAGCTGCTGGAAGCGCATTACAAAGAGCGATACCCGGTAATAAATTCTGATTTGGTGCTGGTGGTTGGCGACCTTCCCGAACCCAAGGGGACGGTGCTCGTGATAAGTGCCGGTGCAGCAGATCACCCGGTGGTAGATGAGTGTGCCATTACTCTGCGCAGTATTGGTGTTCGTCCCTTGGTTTTTGAGGATAGGGGCATTGCGCATCCGACAAGAGTTTTGGATGCTGTAAAAGAAGGCATCAATCAGGATGCTTCGGCCGTGGTGGTGGTGGCTGGTATGGAGGGTGCATTGGCACCGTTTGTGGCGTCGCTGGTTCCTTTGCCGGTGATTGGGGTGCCGACTTCGGTGGGCTATGGCTTTAGGGCCAAAGAGGCCGCATTGACCTCCATGCTGGCGTCTTGTGCCC
>DHVH01000089.1 GCA_002412555.1 Marinilabiliaceae bacterium UBA5213
TCAGAAGTGGGTGTTACTTACCGTCTCATGCACAACGACGGTAAGTAACACCCACTTCTGAATTTCCTAAGCGGATATTGGAAATCTGTCCTCCTTCACAGGCATGGGAGCCGGTAACTGGCATGGAGTTAGCCACAATTGCCAATTCCACATTGGTCGGTGCCGACATGGCATAACACAGAGGATTGGAAGTCTCTTGCACCCTAAAAACAAAAGAACCCCCTTCGGTTACGGTGCGGTTATCCTCAACATTGTATCCATTGGTAGACATTCCTTCAGCAACCCCGTTTCGGATCCATTGGTAATCAAGATTTACAGATGGATTGGGATGAATACTGCGTCCGCTAAGGTTAGTCGTGGCTCCTTCACACAAAGGAACTGTTCCTGCAGGAGCAATGCTTGCAGTCAAACTGTAGGCGCCAACAGCCACTGGGTCAGAAGTAGCCACCAAAGTCCCCATAGGAACATCATAGGCACTCACCACATAATTACCACGTTGATTTATATCATCTAAATTAACTGAATAGGTTTGTCCACTTACAAAACTTCCATCCGGAAGCGTCCATTCATAGTAATATCCCGGAGAATAAGGAATAACCTCCAAAACAAAGGTGCCAGTTGCCTGACACACAGAACCACCACCTATGACCTGGAGAGTAAGATTTTTTGAGACTTCTATTGAATTCGTCACTGAACGACACACACGACCGCTCACATTATGCGTGACCACCGAATAAGCAGAATAGATGGGCTGATCGTTTGTTGGGTTAAAGTTCCAATTGGAACTAGGGGAAGAAAGGGGGCCATTGCTAACAACACCAGTTTGCACATTCCGATAATAATAGGCATAACTGGTACCATCAGGGGGTGTAACATTAAAAGGTACAGGATAGTCACTTGCCCCCAACAGTACCGGATCAGTACTGCCATTGGATTCAAAGGTAAAGGCAGTGGCCGAAACCGGAGCCGTTATGGTATAAAAATATCGGTCACCATTATGCAGTCGAAATTCGGCCGTATAAGGTCCCGGACCTGAAAATCCACTTATTACAGCCAAATGTGAAGTGTTAGAGAAATCCAAACCTCCGGTGTTTACCCAGCTTCCTTTATCACGTAAGCCAGATGGAACACTGGGGTTGGTGGACAATAACTGATTGGAATTGACAATTCCACCAACGCAGGCGCCATCAAAACTGACATTGAAATTCTTGGCATATGCAGACTGCTGAGCACCAAAAAGGAATGCGACCAGCACCAGTAATATAATAAGAATCCGAAAGCGTAAAAATCTTAATTCCATAAGGCCTTACATATTGATGAAATGTAAACACTCTACTAAACTACTTAAAAAGTCCAATTTATCAGTCCTCAAAGCGCATTTTTGATAATAAATGCAGCATCAACCGATCGGTCTGCCACTTTGTTAATTAATTATAAACCAACACGTTTGTTGCAAAGCGAAAATTGAACCACAGTGGTGAACATTCTTACGCAAAACCATTATCAAAAGTTAGCGAAACCGGCATAAAAAAAACAGGTTTAAGTAGCACTAACACATCTATTTTCGGCAAGCGGGTGACAGTCAACCAACAACAAAGCTGTAATTTTAATCTACAAAAACTCAAACTTCACCATCACAAACAGACCATTCACCAAATTGTTTCGAATAAAAAAAATGTTGACAAAATTCATACACCGAGCCAACAACTTACAGATTATAACTCCGTATAAGACAAAAGAGCGCCAAAATGAAAAACAAACTTAAGCTAACAACCGTTAATAGCTGATTTATTAATACTTAACAACAATACATCAGGCACAAAACACCCCTATCAAATTATCATTGCTTTAAAAATATTTCTATATTTGAACAACCAAATAAACATGCCAACTATGGATACAAAGTTGAAAGCCTTTATGGATAACGTCCGGATGAAAAACCCAGGCGAAGATGAATTTTTACAAGCCGTTCAGGAGGTGGTGGAAACCATCTGGGACTTTTATATGCAAAACCCCCAGTACCAGAAAGCCAAAATCCTGGACCGTATGGTGGAACCAGAGCGGGTGATCATGTTCCGTGTGCCTTGGGTGGACGATAAGGGCGACATCCAGGTGAACCGTGGATTTAGAATTGAATTCAACTCAGCCATAGGCCCTTACAAGGGTGGATTAAGATTTCACTCCAGTGTCAACCTCAGCGGATTAAAATTTTTAGGCTTTGAGCAGACTTTCAAGAACAGTCTGACCTCCCTGCCCATGGGCGGCGGTAAAGGAGGATCTGATTTCAATACCCGTGGCAAATCCGACATGGAAATCATGCGCTTTTGCCAGTCGTTCATGAGTGAACTGTACCGCCACATTGGTCCGAATACCGACGTACCTGCCGGCGACATTGGCGTTGGCGGTCGCGAAATAGGTTATATGTTTGGCATGTATAAAAAACTGCGCAACGAGTTCACTGGTGTATTCACCGGTAAAGGACGAGAGTATGGCGGCAGTCTGGTGCGCCCCGAAGCCACCGGTTTTGGTGCCATCTATTTTGTGAGGGAGATGCTGGCCTTACGAAATGAAAGCATGGCAGGCAAAACTATCGCCCTTTCAGGCTTTGGCAACGTGGCCTGGGGTGCTGCCCTTAAAGCCACTGAGCTGGGCGCCAAAGTGGTGACCATTTCCGGGCCCGACGGTTACATCTATGACCCGGAGGGTCTTTCAGGAGATAAGATCCTGTACATGCTGGAACTGCGCGCCTCCAACATGGATGTGGTGCAACCTTATGCCGAAAAATATGGTGTGCCATTTTTTGCCGGCCAGCGACCATGGCAACAAAAAGTGGATATTGCCATTCCTTGTGCCATCCAGAACGAACTCAACGAAGCCGATGCCCGAACCCTTATCGCCAACGGTTGTTATTTGATTGCAGAGGCTTCCAATATGGGCTGCACGGCAGAAGCGGCCAACCTGGCGACCAAAAATATTTTGTTTGGACCTGGAAAAGCGGTGAATGCCGGCGGTGTGGCGGTATCGGGACTGGAAATGAGCCAGAACAGCATGCGCATCGACTGGACCCGCGAAGAAATTGATGCCAAACTCAATCAGATAATGGTGAATATTCACAATACATGTGTTAAATTTGGGCAGGAACCCAATGGCAAAATCAATTACATCAAGGGAGCCAATATTGGCGGCTTTGTAAAGGTGGCAGAGGCGATGATGGCGCAGGGGGTGGTGTAGTCAACTAATTAACGCGAATTACACTAATTTTAAGATGGTAAAAGGTCGTTAGATTTTTAGGTAAAAGCAAGTCGCTGATTATAAATCAATTACAAATAGACGGCGAAATCACAACCACCTACAAATCAGGCAAATAAAAAAGTTTAACGAACTATTGAAATTATAATTCGTGAAAAAAAATTAGTGCAATTGACTACGTCGATCTTCGATTCATGGACTATTTTGTTTTTCAATATTAAAGGGAATTGCTTAATGATAGACAGTCATTCACACATTTATTTAGAACAATTTGATAAAGACAGAGATGCAACCATAGAGAGGGCCCGCAATGCGGGCCTCTCGCGCATACTGCTACCCAACGTTGACAGTAGCACCATTGATGCCATGCTGGATGCTGAGAAGGCCTATCCCGGTGTCTGCCACGCCATGATGGGATTGCATCCCACATCGGTAAAAGTGGACTTCCACGAGCAGCTCAATGTGGTAGAACAGTGGCTGAACAAAAGGACCTTCATAGCCATAGGCGAAATTGGCATGGATCTATATTGGGACACCGCCTTTAAAAAGCAACAGCAAGAGGTTTTGGCCACTCAGCTAAAGTGGGCAGCCGAGAAGGAAATGCCGGTAGTCATCCACACACGGGATGCCTTTCCCGAAATATTTGAAGTCTTTGAAAAGCATTACGACAGTCGGCTCTCCGGTGTGTTTCACAGCTTTACGGGTGAGTTGGAGAATGCCCGGCACATTCTTCAAATGCCCAACTTTTATCTGGGCATTAATGGCGTGGTGACCTATAAGAACTCCACATTGCCGCAGGTGCTCGGAGAAGTTGGCTACGACCGGTTGCTATTGGAGACCGACGCTCCCTATTTGCCTCCGGTACCGTATCGCGGCCAACGCAACGAACCCGCGTATGTAGCTTACACTCGGGATAAAATAGCGGATATTTTTGGCGTGACCGCCGGACTTGTTACAGAAAAAACCTCCCAAAACGCCCAAAAACTTTTCAAGCTGCCCAAGGACTAAGCAGGATAAAGACCTAATAAAACAACTCTGTGGAAGAAAAACTACTCATCATCTATACAGGCGGTACCATTGGTATGGTGAAGGATCCGGAGACCAACTATCTGAGGGCCTTCGATTTTGAGAATATTTACCAGTGGGTGCCTGAATTGAAGAAATTCCACTTCCATGTGGAGAGCATTTCCTTTTCTCCGGTAGTAGATTCGTCCATGATGGATCCGGAAATATGGATCAAGCTGGCCACCATCATCGAAGAGAACTACCATCGATACATCGGCTTTGTAGTACTCCACGGCACCGACACCATGGCCTATACCGCCAGTGCCCTGAGTTTTATGCTCCACAACCTCAACAAACCGGTTATTTTCACAGGAAGCCAGCTGCCCATGGGTGCCATCCGCACCGACGGCAAAGAGAATCTGCTCTCAGCACTGGAGATCGCATCGGCTCAGAAAAACGGACAACCCCTGGTACCTGAGGTCTGTATTTATTTTCAGGATAAGCTTTTCAGAGGCACCCGCACCACCAAGTACAATGCAGAGCATTTTCATCCTTTCAGATCAGACAACTACCCGGCACTGGCCGAGGTGGGCATTCACATCAAATACAACTACCCGTATATCAGATATGCGAGTGAGGAAGGCCATTTTTTTGTCACCAAAAAAATGGATACAGCCATTGCACTCATAAAAATATTTCCCGGCATCACCCCTTGGGTGCTCAATGCCTTGCTGCAAGCGGCCGGCATCAAAGCAGTCATCCTTGAAACCTACGGCTCGGGCAACGCGCCGACCCATAAATGGTTCATAGATGCACTGGAGAATGCTGTTAAAAGAGGGTTAATTATTGTTAATGTAACACAATGTTTAGCAGGAAGTGTGGAGATGTGGCGCTATGAAACAGGCATTCACTTGTCCGGAATTGGCATCATTAGCGGGCACGACATGACCACGGAAGCCGCGATAACAAAGGTAATGTACCTGTTGGCCAACTGTAGCAGTCTGGACGAAATTAAACAAAACATGAACAAATCGTTAAAGGGCGAAATAAGTATATAAGAAATTTGCATTAACCATATTTTTTGTAATTTGCACGCCTTAACGCGCAGGATGAAAACCGACCAATCAAACGCAACCACCTGTAATAAAGATAAATTTATCATGCGCAAAACCACAACAGGAATTCTACTGCATAAATAAAAAAAGCAGCCAGAGTGAATACCGACACGTTAACCATTGTCACACGATCATAGGCCAAGCAACAAAATGTAATTTAAATATTTGTTTTTCGCAAATGATACGTTTATTTTTGTCTTTAGAGTTTTAAGAATATCCACAATAGGAATATTAAACATTGAGTATTAACAAACCAATACAAATTCAAATTAAGAACAGATTATGAAAAAGCTATTTGCGTTTTTAGCAGTTTTTGGGATGCTTAATTTTGCAGGGGCATCAGCCATTTTTGCTCAAGAGGAGGGATCGGCCACCACGGAAGCACAATCCGAAGCCGTAGTAGAAGAAGTTGTACAGCCAGTTAGCCAGGTGGACGAAGAAGCCTTAGCACAGGAAGAGCAAGGTATCCATAAACAGATTAAATCAAAATTTATTGAAGGTGGTGCTGTGTTCATGAGTTTCGTACTTTTGGCACTGATTTTTGGTTTGGCCATATGTATTGAAAGGATTATTTATTTGAACCTTTCTACTACCAACACTAAGAAATTACTGCAAAACATTGAAGAAGCCCTCCAGGAAGGTGGCGTTGAGGCAGCTAAAGAAGTTTGCCGTAACACCCGCGGACCAGTAGCCTCTATTTTCTATCAGGGACTAGACCGTTACGACGAAGGTATTGAAGTTATTGAAAAATCAGTGATCGCCTATGGATCTGTTCAAATGGGTCTATTAGAAAAAGGTCTTACCTGGATTTCATTATTCATCGCCATCGCTCCTATGCTTGGTTTCATGGGTACCGTAATTGGTATGATTGACGCATTTGACAACATCCAGGCCATGGGTGACATTTCTGCATCTGCAGTTGCGGGAGGTATTAAAGTGGCCTTGATTACTACAGTATCTGGTTTGATCGTAGCCATTATCCTACAGGTGTTTTACAACTATATCGTTTCAAAAATTGACGGTATTGTAAACACCATGGAAGATGCTTCTATCTCCTTGCTGGATATTTTGGTAAAATATAACATGAAAAAATAAGACAGAATTATGACCAAGCTTTCAAATGTATTAAGCATTGTGTTATATGCCATTTTGGCGATAACACTTGTTTTCGCCGGTTTGTTTTACTTCGGAGGTGAAATAGCAGGAACTACCTACTATACACCTGCTTATACCGAGTCTTTCATCAACTGGGGAGTAGCATTGGTAATAGGAACAACTGTCATCACCCTGCTTTTTGAGATTGTCAGACTAATTACCAATCCCAAAAATGCGGTACGTTCTTTGGTATCTATTGCACTTATAGCACTGGTAGTGTTTATCGCTTATACTTTGAGCGATGCTACCATTCTGAACTTGCCTGGATACGAAGGATCAGATAACGTTCCTTCGATGCTAATGCTTTCGGACACATTCCTATACACAATGTACTTTTTATTTGGGGGTGCTTTTTTAACCATCATCTATACAGAAGTATCCCGTATGTTCCGATAACCATAAAAGGGCTGCATTGTGCAACTCTTAAATGATAAAATATTAGTATTCTATGGCAAAAAGAGAAACACCGGAAGTAAATGCGGGCTCATTGGCGGATATTGCTTTTCTGCTGCTGATCTTCTTCCTTATGACCACCACCATGGATACAGACTCGGGTCTTGGACGGATGTTACCACCTCCTATTCCGACAGACGAGCCACCGCCACCACCAATTCGTGAGCGAAATGTATTCGAAGTGCTGATCAATGCCAACAACCAATTATTGGTTGAGGGCAGTCCGATGTCATTAAGGGAATTAAAAGACGCAGCAAAAGAATTCATTGAGAACCCAATGAACCTTGAGACCTTGCCTGAAGTAGTAGTTGTTGAATTACCCGAGATTGGAACAATAGCCACCACACCAAAGGCTGTGATTTCGCTTCAAAATGACCGGGGGACGCAATACCAGACCTACCTATCAGTGCAAAATGAGTTGCAAAGAGCCTATACTGAGTTGAGGGACGAGTTATCCCGAAAAACTTTTAATAAAGCGTACACTGAACTGGATACCGACCGGCAAAGGCTTATTCGCGAAGTATATCCTCAGAAAATATCTGAAGCTGAACCACGTAACGTAGGAGGAGGAAGTTAAAATGGCAAGATTTAAAAAGAAAAAACCATCAGGACCAGGTGCGATAAACACCTCTTCATTGCCTGACATTGTTTTCATGCTGCTTTTCTTCTTCATGGTTAGTACTACTATGAAAGAGGTTGATATGAAAGTGCAAATGAAAGCACCGGAAGCAACGGAACTGGTCAAACTGGAGAAAAAGTCATTGGTCACCTATATTTATGTAGGGGTGCCAATGAGGCAATACCAGGGACGTTATGGAACAGAGCCGCGCATTCAGCTGAACGACCAGTTTGCTACAGTAGGTGACATTCAGAGCTACATTGTTCAGGAACGTGAGGGGCTCAGAGAAAATGATCGTCAGTTAATGACGGTCTCTATTAAAGCAGACCACGACTGTCCCATGGGCATCATCACCGATATTAAGCAAGCCTTGCGTAAAGCTCAGGCACTTAAGATCAATTACTCAGCACGTCAAATGGATCAGTTAACTTATAATTAACGCATCCCAATTGCTAAAAACAAAAAAGCTGCCCAAAAGGCAGCTTTTTTTTTATTCTCTTATATCAACCAACCCTACCCTACCTAGCACCCCTTTCATCCCTTTCATCCCTTTCATCCCTACCTAACCTACCTACCCATCAACCTAATAACCTATCTCCCCTAATCAACCCTACTTACCAAAACCATAAACTATCAACCCTTTCCACCCTATCAACCCCAACTACCCTATCAACCTATTGACCTATCAACCTATCAACCTATCAACCTATTTACCTATTGACCTATCAACCTCTCAACACTTCCTCTCTCCCGCCTTGCAGGACTTCGCTACGCTTCGCTTCCCCACCCACCAATAAAGCCCCACAGCCAGCCCAAAGTAAACAACTGCCTGAAGTGTCAAAAACAAAAAAGCATCTCCCACATGATGTAATTCAGCCCCCATGGTCCGCACCCTTAACCATGCAGGAACCATAACGGTAGATGGAAATAAATGTGCGGCTCCGTGCAGCCAATGTGGAATGGCAGAGGCAGGCCACGACAAGCCCGATAAAAACAACACAATGGGCGACAAAAACACAAAAAACAGAATGGAGTGTTCACGTCGGTAAAAGAGCGTTGACAATGCCATACCCAAAAATATCACCGCCAGCAAAAATGGAATTATCAATACCAGGGCAGGTAAAAATGAAGCTTTATCGGGCAGGTTAAACCAGTGGTAAACCCATATCTGGGTAATAACAATGTTGACCAGGTAGAGAGCAAAATAGGCACTTGCCTTCCCTACAACTACCGGAATCACCCCCCCTTTTTGCAACGCATGAGGCACTGCAAACCGAAAGCGCCCTCTTTCCTTATCCGTCCCCCCCAACAAGCCAATGCCTATCAACAGTGTCTGTTGCAGAATCACCATCATTAACCCGGGAATAACAAAACTGTTGTATCCACCGGCAGGATTAAAAAGCATCACAGAATTCAGGGCTATCGGATCCCTCCGGCTTACTGCCTGCTCCAGACCAGCACCTTTCGCCATCAAGCGGCGCACTTCAATGCCACCCGAGAAAGTTCCAACAGACTGCATGGCACCGGTCAGTGTTTGCTTATAGACCAAAAAATAACCCGCATCGCTGTAAATACTAACAGAAGCCTGCTGTCCACTCATCACCTTCTTTTCAAAGTCGGCCGGTATTAAAATAACACCACCCACTTTGCCATCAAAAAAAAGCTGTTCAGCCTCTAAAAGCGATCCAACCCGATGCGTTACCTTCATCTCCTCAGTGGCATCCGCCATACGTGTTAGCAGCCGACTGGAAGCGGTTCCATCCAAATCGACCATTGCCATGGGGATGTCACGCAAAACTTCCTTTTTATAGGCTATGCCATAAATGACCGGGTAAATAATCAGCGCCAGGAATAGAATCAGCAAAGCCCCCGTATCTTTAAAAATGGCCAGCAGTTCTGCCTTAAAATACTGGTAACTCAAACCCAAACCGGTAGATATATATTTGAACATGATTATTTAATTAATTGCCTTTAAATGATAATAGTTCGTTATTGTTGGTTTCAGAAACCTATCGTACCGAATATCATTGATTTAATTTTACCTATCAACCTAATGA
>DHVH01000290.1 GCA_002412555.1 Marinilabiliaceae bacterium UBA5213
AAATTGATTTCCCCGCCCCTGGCGTAATCATTGATCAAATACGTCATGCTGGTATGGTGGGGCACCACAATGCCCAAATGGTATTTAGCTTCGATGGCGTACCTGGTACTGTCCTTTGTATTGGCCAATGATACAACCGGAGCTAAAAGCAAGAGGACAATCAAGCATATGAAAATGTTGGTCAGATATTTTGAATGAATCACAGTTGTTTTATTTTGAAGCGAAAATATATAAAATACCTTGATATGCAAAAAGAGCAGACAGTCCAAAAAAAAGCCCGGCGATGTCGCCGGGCTTTACTTATAAGTTATAGGGACTTCTATTCCAAATAGGTGTATCCGTATAGGCCTGAACGATAGGTGGATAAAAACTCCTTACCTTCTTCAGCAGTAATCTTGCCTGCTTTTACAGAAGTAGTCACCCATGTTTCAACTGTCCGTACCAGCTTTTTTGGGTTGTATTGCACGTATTCCAAAACCTCAGCTACCGTTTCGCCATCAATGATCTGTTCAATTTCGTAGCCCTCCTTGTTCACCGATACGTGCACCGCATTGGTGTCGCCAAACAGGTTGTGCAGGTCGCCCAAAATCTCTTGATAAGCCCCTACCAGAAACACACCAATATAATAGGTGTCTTTGGCTTTAAGCGGGTGTATCGGTAGGAAGTGACTGATGTTGCGGGTAGCAATAAAGTTATCGATTTTACCGTCCGAGTCACAGGTTATGTCCTGCAAGGTAGCATTTCGGGTAGGTTTCTCGTCCAGTCTGTGAATCGGCATAATGGGAAAAATCTGATCGATGGCCCATGAATCCGGCAAGGACTGGAAAAGTGAGAAGTTACAGAAATACTTGTCAGCCAATATTTTTGACATATTCTTGAACTCATCCGGAGCATGTTTGAGGGTCGATGCTATTTGGTTAATGTCCTGAGCAATAGACCAAAATAGACGCTCAACTTTTGCCCGTGTGATCAGATCCAGAACGCCCAGACTATAGCGGTCCAGTGCTTCTTCACGAATTTGCAGGGCATCATGCCAGGTTTCCAGCATGCGGGGCTGGTTTACATTGTCCCACAATTCGTACATCTCCCTGACCAGTTCATGGTCATTTTCCTGAATTTCATCTTCCTCTTTCCACATGGGTGGTGAAGTGGCCTCCAATACTTCAAACACCAATACCGAATGGTGGGCAGTTAACGAACGGCCCGAATCAGTAATCACATTTGGATGGGGAATACCGTGTTTATCCGCTGCCACCACAAAATGTGAGATGGAGTCGTTCACATATTCCTGAATGGTATAATTTATGCTGCTTTCGCTCACCGATGAACGAGTGCCGTCATAGTCCACTCCAAGTCCCCCACCAATATCCACAAAGTCGAGCTTAAAGCCCAATTTGTGCAATTGCACATAAAACTGTGCTGCCTCACGCAGCGCTGTTTTAATGCGGCGAATTTTGGTTACCTGACTACCAATGTGAAAATGGATCAGTCGCAGGCAATCTTTCATTTTATGGTGTTCCATAAAATCAAGAGCTTCCAGTAGTTCACTCGAGGAGAGACCAAATTTACTGCTGTCGCCGCCCGATTCTTCCCATTTCCCGCTGCCTGTGCTGGCCAACTTGATGCGAATACCAATATTGGGCTTTATTTTTAAGCGTTTGGCAATAGTAGCGATCAATCGCAGTTCATTGAGTTTCTCAACTACAATAAAAATGCTCTTACCCATTTTTTGTGCCAGCAGCGCTAGTTCAATGTAATCCTCATCCTTGTATCCATTACAGATAATCAAAGAGTTGGTATCGGTATTGATGGCCAAAACAGCGTGCAATTCGGGTTTTGAACCGGCTTCGAGACCGATGTTGAATTTCTTGCCGTGACTAACGATTTCTTCAACCACCTGACGCATTTGATTGACCTTAATGGGGTAAATCAAAAAATTCTGAGCTTTGTACTCGTATTCTTCCGCTGCTTTTTTGAAACAATGCGAAATGGTTTCAATTCTGTCGTCCAGGATATCCGGAAAACGAATGAGCACGGGATTAGGCACATCGCGTACCGTTAACTCGTCCATGAGCTCTTTTAGTTCAACTCCGGCACTGTCCTTTTTAGGAGTTACAATAACATTGCCTTTCTCGTTGATGGAAAAATAGTCTACACCCCATCCATTGATGTTGTAGAGTTCTCCAGAATCTTCAATGCGCCATTTTCTCACGTGCAGATACTTGTTTCAAGGTTTATAATAAAGTGCGAAATAACCACTTTTTTATGAAACATCCACAAAATGAGCAGATATATTGCTTTCATTTTGATTTTGATTGCCATCAGCTTGATTTGAATGGGGTGTTTTGGGTGTTTGCGGGATGTGGTTTGTGGTAAAAAAGACACATTAATAATGTATCTTTGCAGTTCATTGAGAAGCTTACAACCGAAGGCAGTTTGCCAAATTTTATTTAGCATGAAGTTTACAAAATACAACTTTATACCTGAGTTAACGAAGAATCTGGAGCGATTGGGATTTAATCGGCCAACAGATATCCAGTATAAATGCATTCCGCCCATTTTGAAAGGCGAGGATGTACTGGCCATAGCCCAAACAGGTACTGGAAAAACAGCGGCTTTTGCCATACCCATTACCCAAATTATTGCTACCAGCCACACCCCGGTAGAGTCCGGCGGCATGCGCTGCCTGGTGATGGTTCCCACCCACGAGCTGGCCATGCAAGTAGCCGGTGTTTTTAAGGAAGTATCGGCCGGTACCGGTATCAAAGTCATAGGCTTATACGGTGGTGTTGATCAGGATCCTCAAATAGCCCATCTCAAGCATGGGGTGGACGTGTTGGTGGCCACGCCAGGAAGGATGTTCGACCTAGCTGCACAGGGGCATTTGAGCTTTAGAGCCGTTAAGGTATTGATACTTGATGAAGCAGATCACATGCTCGAACGCGGCTTTTATGGCGATATGGAGCAGTTGGTGCGGCGCATCCCCACAAGACGTCAGACCCTTTTCTTTTCTGCCACCATTGATGAGCGCATCAAAGATTTGGCTTATGGTCTGGTTAAGCACGCGGTGCGTATTCAGGTTTCGCCAAAAGATCCGGTCTCTAAAAACATTGATCACTCAGTGGCTTATGTGGAGATGGACGACAAGCGATTTTTTCTGGAACGCATTATTAAGGAGCATCCCGAAAGCAAAATTTTAGTCTTTGTGCGCACCAAAGTGCGCGCCCAAAGAGTGGTCAAAGCCATGGAGCGGATAGGCGTCTCTTGTGAAGCGATACATGGTGATTTGGTGCAGAAAGAGCGATCCAGAGTGATGGACAGTTTCCGGGATGGAACCAATAAAGTGTTGGTAGCGACTGATGTAAGTGCCCGGGGCATTGATATTCCCAGTGTAGAATATGTCGTGAATTATGATTTACCCGATATTGCAGAAAACTATGTACACCGGGTTGGACGGACCGGTCGCGGTGTTCATCGGGGAACCGCCATTACGTTTTGCAGCACTGAAGAGAAAGAAATGCTCGAAGAAATAGAGGAATTCCTGGACAAACCGGTTAAAGTGCTGACATTGACAAATACTGAATATGAAAAGACGATAGACTTGTCCGAAGCCGCCACACACGATTGGCAATCTGTGGTTAAGGATCTGATTGATTTTGAAGAATCTGGAAAAAAAGGCAGCAAGAAAAAGAAGAAAAAGTAAGGGAAAAAGCTTTCGGAGCAATTAACAGAATCCATTAAAAATGGGAAGGGGACCTTGTCAACGTTTTGACGGTCCCCTTTTTTAACCTTAACCCTAACCCAAGAACAAATTTAATATGTGTTTGACAAATACGCAAAAAAAAAAACCATTTTTTTTTGTTTTTTTTAACAAGGGAAAATGCTAAACTGCTTAAGTGTTTAATTTTCAAAGTTGTGTCTCTAATCCCAAGGAGACATTTAGTGCATTTAAACGGTCAATTTTGCCCGCAATAATTTAGATTGATTAAGGCTTTTAAATTGCTTAAATTTATACTTGCTGGCAGGGGATTTTATAATTGAGGCCCGTAATCGTACCAGAGGTTTATTGGGCCATATTTCTTCGAGAAAACCTTGATTTTATGTAACTAATTTTCGTTTTTTATCGTTAAAATATGTAAACGGTCAATCTAAAAGTGCTGAAAGTGGCATGAGTAAGAAACGGATAAGGCTTTACGCCTGGAAACGGGACTACTAAGTCCAGCGAAAGTGCTAATCAGTAAATGGAGGAACTGGTCATGAAAAAGAAACTGGCACTCTTAACCATCATACCCTCAATGTTATGGTTTTTAGCCATGAACAACGGGTATTCGCAAGGTGGCCCCTACAACGAAACTGTTGCCCCTTTGTACTTTAGCTACACTTACAATATACCGCTCACCAGTGATCAAATGATGTTGTTGGAATATTGGATGATTTGTGAAATAGCTTTTGAAAACTCTGGAGAAAGCTTTTGCTATTTGGAAGATTGGATGCTGAATAACGTATCCCTACTAAACTTTGATCAAAATGATCTGGAAGATTGGATGTTGTGCGACTTGATGACTTTAGAAATCAGTCTTTTTGAAATGGAAGAATGGATGCTTGGTTTTGAGCCCATTGTAGAAATGGCCCTTTATAAGTCAGAAGCATCACCCGGAGTTGAAGATTGGATGCTGGAGTTTAGCACAGTTGCTCAACAGGTAATACAAGATGCATTGATGAGTATCAAAGGTTGGATGTTTAGCAATTCTTTTACCGAGGACGAAAATGTAATGGATCTTGAGGATTGGATGATAGAAGGCTTATCGATGCATTGAATGGTAGAAGAGGGGATATTACAATAACGATTTTCTTGTGAGTAGTTGAATGATTTAGGTTTGATTTAGTAATAGTAAAATGAAGGTGTGTTTAATGAGGGGGCTGTCCGAATGGACCGCCCCTTTATTTTTCTGCGTGCCGTGAAATGCTTAAACCAGATCACAGGCCTCTGCCGGCATCCAGTGTCTGTCTTTCCCATCCCATTTAACATTACAGCCAATGGGATTGGTCACTGAAAACGGTGGCTTCTGGCCGCTGGTTAAGGCCTCCAAAACAATTTCCAGGGTGTTTTCTGTCATTTTTGAGGTGTCACGTGGCGTATCCACACCTCTACCGGTGTAAACCAATTCGTTGTCTTTATTAAAGATGTAGAAATGTGGGGTGCGCAAGGCACCGTAATTCTTGGCAATTTGCTGACTTTCGTCGTGCAAGTATATCCAGGGAAACTGATGCTCTTCCATTCGTTTGACCATGTTGGGAAAACTATCGTCCTCGTGGGTGTTTTTACTGTTGGAGTTGATACCAACGAACTGAACTCCCTTGGTTTTGAATTTTTCTGCTGTGGTGCGGGTTACTTCATCCGAGCCAATAACATAAGGGCAGTGGTTGCAAGTAAAGAAAATCACGAGCCATGGTGATTTAGAGAAATCGCTTAAGGAATAAATCTTCCCATCTGTTGCCGGAAGTCTGAAGTCCGGTGCTTTTTGTCCTATTTCTATAGTAAATGCCATAAATCAATAATTTTAGGATTTAATTGTCTTGTTTGGTAAACAAGTTGGAGTGAAAAAGGTTTTTTAAGGAAGGAAGTGGAAGATGGGTCGATAGGGTGGATGGTTGAGAGGTTGAAAGGGGTTGATGGTTGATGGTTGGTGGTTGGTGGTTGATAAACTAACAACTATGAACTATAAACTAACAACTATGAACTATAAACTAACAACTATAAACCCCAAACCCCAAACTGCTCAATAGTTACTGATCATTGATAACTGATAACTGATAACTGATCATTGATAACTGCTCATTGATAACTGATAACTGATCATTGAAAATTTTTAAAGTATGCAGAGTTTTAAAGAGGAGTTTCTAGGGTTTTTGCAGAGCCTGCAGGATGAAATATGCCGGGAGCTGGAGGAGTTGGATGGAAAGGCTCTATTCACTGAGGATTTGTGGCAACGGGAAGAAGGCGGTGGTGGTCGCACTCGCGTGATAAGCAATGGTGCCGTGTTAGAAAAGGGAGGCGTAAATACTTCTGCGGTTCATGGAAAGCTACCGATTGCTATGATGGAATACCTTAAAACCGAGCATGATCGCTTTTTTGCATGCGGACTGTCGCTGGTGCTGCATCCCTTAAATCCTTATGTGCCCACGGTCCATGCCAACTACCGGTATTTTGAATTGTATGATGCGCATGGCGTTGTGGTAGACCAGTGGTTTGGAGGGGGAAGTGATCTCACGCCATATTATTACTATGAAACTGATAAAGCGCATTTTCACGGCGTACAAAAGAAAGTTTGTGATCAAAAGGACCTAACGCTTTATCCTCGGTTTAAGGAGGCTTGTGATCATTACTTTTATAACAGTCACCGTTCTGAAGCCCGTGGTATAGGGGGGTTGTTCTATGATTATTTGAGGTCTGATGAGAAGCATGACGGCCGATTTTGGCTGGATTTTGTGACTTCCTTGGGCAAGGTGTTTTTGTCCTCATACCTACCCATTGTGCAACGTCGCAAGGAACAGGGGCATGGTGACAAAGAACGCTATTGGCAGGAAATCAGACGTGGCAGATATGTAGAATTTAACCTGATTCATGATAAAGGGACCTTGTTCGGATTGAAAACCAATGGGCGTACTGAATCCATATTAATGAGTCTGCCGCCCCGAGTGCGATGGGATTATGATTTCAAGCCTGAACCCGGTAGCGCAGAAGAAGAATTGCTTTTGGCGCTAAGGCGAGAAAAATGATTATCTTTAGGGGAGGGGAGGGGAGGAAGAGGGGTTGGAAGGGTTGATAGGGTGGGATGGGTTAGGAGTTGGATGGTTGATGGTTTATAGTTGATGAAAACCCAAAACCCAAAACCCAAAACTCTCAACAGTTTTCTGATGACTGATGACTGATGACTGATGACTGATAATTGTTAACTGATAACTGATTATAGATGTCGAAGCGAATTATATTATTGACAAATTTGGGTTCACCGGATTCTACTTCGGTGAAGGATGTGCGCCGTTACCTCAATGAGTTTTTGATGGATGAGCGGGTGATTGATGTGCCTTACTTAGGGAGATTGTTGCTGGTACGTGGCATTATTACGCCTTTCAGGGCGCCCAAAAGTGCTGCAAAGTATAGGACTATATGGACCGGGGAGGGTTCGCCTTTGATTGTCATTACTCATCAGCTGGCCAGGAAGGTCGCTGAAGCCGCCCAACTTCCCACTTATGTCTGCATGCGCTATGGCAATCCAAGTCCCTTGTCCGCCCTCAAAAAAATAGCTTCTGAACACGCTGATGCTGAGGAAGTGGTGCTTTTCCCGCTCTATCCACATTTCGCCATGAGTAGTTACGAAACCGCCGTGGAGTATGTAAAAGAGGTATTTCAGAAAGGTCAGTATCCTTTTAAATTGAAAGTCGTTGCTCCTTATTATGACAATCCTGGTTACATAGAAGCTTTGGCGGCATCTATTCAGCCCTTTATCGAAGAGAAGGGTTACGATCATGTGCTCTTCAGTTACCATGGCGTTCCTGAAAGACATATTTTAAAGAGCGATCCAAGTGGGCAACATTGTCTCAAAGTTGAGAACTGCTGTCAGGTAAAATCACCTGTGCATGCCACCTGCTACCGGCATCAGGTGTTGGAAACCACCCGTTTGGTAGCGGATAAACTCGGACTCACCCGGCATTCGTTCAGCGTTTCTTTTCAGTCGCGACTGGGAACCGACAAATGGCTGTCACCCGCCACCTCAGATGAACTGGCTCAGTTTCCGGCCCGGGGAATAAAGCGATTGTTGGTGGTTAGTCCCGCTTTTGTCAGCGATTGCCTGGAAACCCTGGAAGAAATTCATGAAGAAGGTCGTGAGACCTTTATGGAAGCCGGCGGCGCAGAATTCACTACTGTACCTTGTCTCAACAGCAATGACGACTGGGTAGAGGCAGTGGTGAAATTGATAAATGGTGACTCGTAAAATCGAGTCACCATCTTGCTACTTGTCATTAGGTCTTCTTAAGAGAATTTTTAATGATAAAGGAGTTTGGTTTTTTCGTCTCTGTGTTCTTAAATAGACACAGAGACCCACAGAGTGAAATTCATTACCAGATTTTGGCCCGCTCTTCTGGTGTTATAAAGCGACCGCCATCAGCAATATTAAAGGCCTGATAGAATTCTTCCAGATTATATACGATGCCATTTACACGTGCTTCGCCCGGTGAGTGGGGCCCTTCGTTCAGTTGCTGACGTAAACGCTGCTCACGCATGTGGTTACGCCATACCTGGGCATAGGAAATAAAGAAGCGCTGCTCAGGTGTAAAACCATCAATGGCTTCGGGGCGGCCATCCTCATTCAGCTTATTCTGCAAACCCTGAAATGAAATGTTCATGCCACCCAAATCCGCAATGTTTTCGCCCAGACTCAATTTTCCGTTGATCGACAGGCTGTCAAGCATTACGTAGTTGTTGTACTGGTTGACCAGGACTTGCGACAAGGTATCAAATCGCTCACTGTCCGCTTGTGTCCACCAGTCGCGCAAGTTACCATCCGCCGCATATTGGCGTCCTTTATCGTCGAATCCATGGGTCATTTCGTGACCAATGACCATACCAATGGCACCAAAGTTCATGGCATCGTCGCCTTCCAGATAAAAGAAGGGCGGTTGAAGTATGGCAGCAGGAAATACAATCTCATTCATGGTGGGACTGTAATAGGCATTTACCGTCTGGGGCGACATAAACCACTTGTCGCGATCCACCGGTTGGCCAATCTCACTTAAATTCTCTTGTATTCTGAAGGCCCTGGCAGCCATCACGTTTAAAATATAAGCTTGCTCCTTGATCTCCAGAGAATTGTAATCGGTCCATTTGTCGGGATACCCGATTTTTACGTTCATGGCAGCCAACTTCCCATAAGCCTCTTCCTTGGTTTCTTCGCTCATCCATTCGAGCTGAGCAATGCGTTGGTGGAAGGCAGTACGCAAGTGTTCAACCAGGTCAACCATCCGCTCTTTGGCTTCGGGTGGGAAATAGCTGGCCACATATTCCTGACCCACTGCTTCGCCCAGGTTACTGTTCAGGACCCCAAGCGCCCGCTTCCAGCGGTCGCGTTGCACTTCACTGCCCGTCATTACTGTGCCATAAAATGCAAAGTTTGCCTCATCAAAAGACTTGCTGAGGTAGGAGGCAGAACTGTTCAAAAGATTCCATTGAAGGTAGGTCTTCCATTTATCCAGCGAGACACTGGTGATTAAGTCTGAAGCCGCTTTGAAAAAGTCGGGCTGGCCGACGTTCAGCTCCTTAATGTCCACATTGCGGGCTGATAAATAAGTGTCCCAATCCAGGGCAGGGGCCAGCGTTTTTAGTTCGCCGATTGTCTGCTTATTATAGGTTGCATAAGGGTCGCGACGCGTTAAACGATCCATCGAAGCCTCCGCCAGAGCGGTTTCAATCTCCATAACGGCCTCTCTGGCCTCAGAAGCCTCGGCTTCAGAGGCACCTGCCAGGGTGAAAAGATTTTCAATGAAGCGCTCGTAGTTCTCGCGAATCTCCATGCTGCGGGCATCGTCCTTCAGGTAATAGTCCCTATCCGACATTCCCAAACCGCCCTGACCCAAAGAAGCAATCATCATCTCCGTGTTTTTGCGGTCCTGGGCAGCACCCAAGCCGAATAAAGCACTGATGCCGCTCTGGTGCATGTTGGCCAAAGCAGCAGAAAGCTGTGCTTTCGATTGAATTTGGTCTATGGCATCAATAAAGGGCACTATTGGCGTTAGGCCTTGCTCTTCAAGGGCCAACGTGTCCATGGCGGAGTTGTAGAAATCACGAACTTTTTGACGATTGCTGCCCTCAGCTGCTTTTTGGTCATTGCGGATGGTGGTAAGCAAGTCAAAGAGCTTTTGCTCATTTTCTTCGTTCAGTTGTTCAAAAGCACCGTAGCGGCTGTAATCGTCCGGAATGGGATTGCTGGCCAGCCATCCGCTGTTCACAAACTGGTAAAAATCGTCACCGGGATTAATTGTTGCATCCATATTGGCTGTATTGAGTACCGATTTTGGGGTACCATCTGAGCAGCCACCCAGCGTAGTTGCCAAGGCTATCATAATGAGGGGGAGGTTTTTTCTTAAGTTTTTTCTGATCATGTAGGTTCATTTAAAAATTCAAGGCTAAAATTACCGGTTATGGACTTGTCATTAGGTGAGAATTGTCATGTAATGCTGTTATCTTTATACGCTCATTATTATGGATAAAGGGCGTCACTATGATCAACCGTAAAGAGCAGGATGAAAGAGGATTTTTAACAGCCGTTCTACTTAAACTACAGGACACTTTAGAGCACTTAGATGGCAACATCAAAGGCGTATCCTCCGATGTAAAGGAGTTCAAAGAGTATTTGTGGGAGCATCAGTCCGACATGGACCATGTAGAGAAAGTCTCTGTGCGCGAATCCATTACCCAGGCAGCGCTGACGGGCGAGTCGGCCGTTGAACGGCGCAAGCGCATCTATAAATTGATGGATACCCCCTGGTTTGGCCGCATCGATTTTAAAGAAAAAAACGCTCCATCAGAAAGGCCCATTTATGTTGGTATCCATAACTACACCGATGAAGCGTCAAAAAAAATCATCATTTATGACTGGCGGGCACCTGTTTCCTCGTTGTTTTATGNNTAATGGGCGAAACCATTGAAGGCTTGATTCAATTGAAACGCCAGTTTCGTATTCGTCAGGGCAAGATGGAGTATATGCTCGAAAGCTCACTGAACATTCACGATGAGGTGTTGCAGAAAGAACTGAGTCATACCTCCGATGAAAAGATGAAAAATATTGTGGCCACCATTCAGCGTGACCAGAACGCCATTATCCGCAACGACGACGCCTTGGTGCTTATCATTCAGGGGGTGGCTGGATCGGGGAAGACCTCCATTGCTTTGCACCGCATCGCCTTTTTGCTTTACAAGCACAAAGGCGAAATCACCTCCAACGACATCATGATCATCAGTCCCAATAAAGTCTTTGCCGACTATATATCCAACGTACTGCCCGAGCTGGGGGAAGAAAAAATCCGTGAAATGGGTTTTGAAGAGCTGATGGACCAGCAATTAAATGGCAAAGTGAAGTTTCAGAGCTTTTTTGAGCAGGTGTCGGAAGTCATTGAGGACAAGCACATAGACGTATCAGAGCGCATCGCTTTCAAAGCCACCTTTGATTTTGTGAATCAAATGCGGCGCTACCTGACCCATATCGAAAACAACTACTTTGAAGCCAACGACATAGGTGTGGCCAACCGTTATTTTGTGCCAAGCGCTTTTGTCGAGAAGCGCTTTCAGGGCTATCACCGACTGCCTCTGGCACGGCGGTTCGAAAGAGTTGCCGAAGACATTGTGGCCGAGATGCGCTTCCGGCATCAGGCCGATCTGAAGTCAAGCGACCTCAACCGGGTGAAGAACGATGTAAAGAAAATGTTCCGGTATTCTACCATCCAGCTATTGTATCAAGATTTTTATGACTGGATGGGAAAGCCGGAAATGCTCATAAAGCGGACCCGCAATGTCATGGAATATGCCGATGTGGCACCCATGGTCTATTTGAAAATGCTGTTCGAGGGCGCCCAAATCAATACCGATGTCAAGCATCTGCTGGTTGATGAAATGCAGGATTACACGCCCATTCAATATGCAGTGTTGGCCAAATTGTTCCCTTGCAAAAAGACCATTTTGGGGGATGCCAGCCAGTCTGTCAACCCCTACAGCTCCAGCAACGCGGCCGACATAGAGCGGGTCTTTCCCGGGGCGGTGAGCATGCAGCTGAACACCAGTTACCGGTCCACTTACGAGATTACCGATTTTGCTCAAAATATATCGCGCAATGTTGATTTGGTGGCCATTGAGCGCCATGGTAAAAAGGTGGAGGTGCTGACTTATAAAAGTGCAGATGCTGAAACAGCTGGTATACTCAATGAAATAGCAGAATTCAGAGTTTCCGGCGATAATACCCTGGGTATTATCTGTAAAACACAGAGGCAGGCAGATGCGCTGTATGACCTTTTGCGTACCGACAATAAAGATGTTTACGTGTTGACCTCCGAAAGTGTGGCCTTCCTCAATGGCATTGTCATCACTACGGCCTACCTGGCAAAGGGATTGGAGTTCGACCGGGTTTTGGTGGTGCATGTGACCGACAAGAATTACCACAACGAAGTGGACCGCAGTATGCTTTATGTGGCTTGTACCCGGGCCATGCACCAGCTTAAAGTCAGCTTTGTTAAAAAACCCAGTCCCTTATTGGGCTTTGCTATTGATAAATAGCAATTTGGTGGTTGAGGCGTTTCCATTCCCTGATGACAAAGATGCTACAGATCACCGCGGCTACTGTGTCGGCAATGGGGGCCGACAACCAAACTCCTGTCAGACCGTAGAACTGAGGAAGAATCAACAGCAAGGGGATCAGCACAATCACCTGACGCAGCAGGGTAAGAAAAATAGCCGTTGAGGCCTTGCCCACCGATTGGAAATAGTTTCCTGCCACTATCTGAAAGCCAATAATAGGCAGCATCAGTAAAAGCAGGCGCATGCCTGTTACTCCCAATTGTACCAATTCATCGTTGTCGCTAATAAAAGCCTTTACAATAGGTACAGGCATGGCATGGATGACTATCCAGGAGGCCATAGCCACAATGGTTGCAAGGATCATTGACAACTTAAAAGTCTGCTTTACCCTGGCAAATTGACGGGCACCATAATTAAAGCTGATAATGGGCTGAGAGGCCATGTTGAGTGCAATGATGCTGGTGATGATAATAACAGCCACACTGTTAATAACGCCCATGGCTCCCACTGCCAGATCGCCACCGTATTTGATCAAATTCAAGTTGAATATGGCCTGCACCACACTGTTGGCCAATTGCATCAAAAAGGGCGATATACCAATGGACAAAATGGCTATAATCAGTCGGGGTTGCAGTCGGATGTGCTGTTTCTTCAAAGGCACAATGCATCTTTTACTTCTGAAATGGATGAACACCCAGATGGTGAGCACGGCCATGGAAATAATGGTAGCGTAGGCTGCTCCCTGAACCCCCATATCCCAGTGCAATATAAACAGTGCATCCAGTGGGATATTGATGCCAGCACTGATGAGCATACTGTACATGGCAATGCGGGCATTGCCTTCGGCCCGAATCAGGGCATTCATCGCAAAGCCAAATTCGTGCAGCACCACGCCCCATAGGATAACGTTGAGGTAGTCATTGGCATAACCAATGGTGGTGTCTCCTGCACCAAAGAGACGGAGCATCGGTTCCTTTACAGCAAATCCGATGGAAGTGACCAGCACTGAAATGATAAAAATCAAAATTACGGCATTGCCCAGTATTTTTTGGGCCTGGGGAACGTCTTTCTTACCCAGTGAAAGGGATATCTGAACACTTGAGCCAATACCAATGAGCATACCAAAGGCCGTCATGATTATCATGACCGGAAAAACGGCTGTTACGCCACTTAACGCTTCAGCTCCAATGGCTTGACCTATAAAAATACGGTCCACTATGTTGTACAGCGAGTTGGCCATTACCCCAATAAAGGATGGCCAGAAGTAACGCCACAGCAGCTGTCTGATAGGCGTTTGTCCTAATTCTATAAATTTGTTGTTTGGCATGCGAACGACAAAGTTCGCTATTTTTGATCTCATTACGCCCTCTTAGGGCTTGTTTATCCTTTCTTAACAGTTTTGACGGCCAGCTCTTGTCCTCGCCGCTTGACCTTCTCCGCATTTTGGCGTAATATGCCGTATGACTTAATTTCAAAAACTTAATCGGATGCACCAAAACAGCCAACTGGCAGGAGGCCGTTTTTTGTTTTTTCTGGGTAAGGGATAGAAAGG
>DHVH01000336.1 GCA_002412555.1 Marinilabiliaceae bacterium UBA5213
CTTGCTCCATCCAGTCCATAGTGGCTGAACCCTCATGGGTTTCACCAATTTTATGGGTAATACCGGTATAAAACAAGATACGCTCGGTACATGTTGTCTTACCAGCGTCAATGTGAGCCATGATACCAATGTTCCTTGTATATTTTAAGTCTTTTGCCATTATATTTCTAAAATCAAAGGATTAAAATCTAAAATGGGCAAACGCACGGTTGGCTTCAGCCATTCTGTGCATGTCTTCTTTCTTTTTATAGGCCCCGCCCTCTTGGTTATATGCAGCAACAATTTCAGCGGACAATTTTTCAGCCATGGATTTTCCGCTTCTTTTACGCGCAAAAAGTATCAGGTTCTTCATACTGTAAGAAACCTTGCGCTCAGCTCTGATTTCAGTAGGAACCTGAAAAGTAGCACCACCTACACGACGGCTTTTCACCTCCACGTTAGGGGTAATATTTTCTAATGCTTTTTTCCACATTTCCAAAGCAGGTTTACCCTCTTTTTCAGCTTTGTCTTTCATCAAATCAAGAGCCGTATAAAAAATCATGTAAGAAATTGATTTTTTACCGTCAAACATCAGATTGTTTACAAATTGTGTTACCAAAGTATCATTGAACTTTGGATCGGGTAAGATGACCCGCTTTTTTGGTTTACTCTTCCTCATGTTCTTTTTTGTTTATTAGTTCAAACAATTTACTGGCTGTATTTGACTCTTCAATAGTGACTTACACCATTTACTCAACCTAACACCAACCAATAAACAAAACTACCTGTCAGTTAATTACTTTTTCTTCGGACGCTTGGTTCCATACTTAGAACGACGTTGGGTACGACCTTCAACTCCTGAGGCATCCAATGCACCGCGCACTAAGTGATAACGAACTCCTGGCAAATCCTTAACCCTACCACCACGTACTAAAACGATGGAGTGTTCTTGCAGGTTATGACCTTCTCCTGGGATATAGGCATTCACCTCTTTACCATTGGTCAAACGTACCCTGGCCACTTTACGCATGGCGGAGTTTGGCTTCTTAGGAGTAGTGGTATATACACGCACACAAACCCCACGGCGCTGTGGACATGAATCCAAGGCAGGAGACTTACTTTTGTCCACCAGCGAGGTACGTCCTTTTCTTACTAATTGCTGAATTGTTGGCATATAAACTTTGATTTTAACTATAAAATACTATCGATAAACGGGTTGCAAAGGTATTCTTTTTCATCTAAAAATCCCATTGATTTTCAAATATTTTCACTCCTTCGCACAAAAAAGCGGTGCAAAAGTAATAAAATAGAACTAAAATAAAAACAGTTAATTGTCTTTTTAATAGTTAATTATTCCTTCATCAGCAATTTAGACTACTTAAAGGAGGTTTTGATTTCCTGAGCAAAGCAAGCTTTTTTGATGTTAAAAATTTATTTAATTGTTTTCTTACCTGCTTCTATATTATCTTTGCACTTCTTTTTTAATCTCATTTGACAACCAGTTGACTAACAGATTGCCATTATAACGTTCATGTTATAGGCGATCAAAAAAAACACATCATGACTAAAGCTTATGTTTTTCCCGGTCAGGGAGCTCAATTCGTGGGCATGGGAAAAGACTTGTACGAACAATCCCCAATGGCCAAAGAGTTGTTTGAGAAGGCCAATGACATTCTAGGATTTAGAATTACAGATCTGATGTTTGAAGGCACTGAAGAGGACCTCAGACAAACAAAAGTAACGCAACCAGCCATTTTTCTTCACTCTGTCATATTAGCCAAAACGCTGGGCGCTGGTTTTAAGCCCAGCATGACGGCAGGTCATTCCCTGGGTGAATTCTCGGCCCTGGTTACAGCCGGAGCCCTGTCCTTTGAGGATGGCTTGAAGCTGGTCTCACAACGCGCCCTGGCCATGCAAAAAGCTTGCGAAATGGAGCCTTCAACCATGGCCGCCATTGTTGGACTGGAAGATCAGGTAGTAGAAGAAGCCTGCAAAAGCATTGATGCAGTTGTAGTGCCTGCCAATTATAACTGTCCCGGCCAGTTGGTTATTTCCGGCTCTTTTGACGGCATCGACCAGGCTTGTGAGCAATTAACTGCACTAGGTGCCAAACGGGCCTTAAAACTATCGGTGGGTGGCGCCTTTCATTCTCCCTTAATGGAACCGGCACGTGCCGAGCTGGCAGCTGCCATTGAAAGCACTGCCATCAGCACACCTGTATGCCCGGTTTACCAAAATGTAAGCGCACTGCCTTTTACCGATCCTGCTGAAATCAAGCAGAATCTTATCGCTCAATTGACCGCACCGGTAAAATGGACACAGACCGTGCAAAACATGCTGGCCGACGGTGCCAATCATTTCACCGAAATTGGTCCCGGAAAAGTACTGACTGGTTTAATCAAGAAAATTGACCGACAAGCTGAATGTGAAAACATCAGCGCCTTTCAAGGATAATGGTATTGCAACTTTAAAACCAAACGAGGGCCTCACTGCATGTGAGGCCCTCGTTTGGTTTTTTTGGCCATCCTCTAAATCAGTAAATGAAACAAATCGGGTGAGTCATTCACGGATTTATAGTTGATATGCTTGTCCTCCAAGCGCTGAAGCATCGCTTGATAATCCGCCATGGAGCGGGTCTCTATTCCCACGAGTGCCGGACCACTGTCGCGACTGTTCTTTTTGGTATACTCGAAATGGGTAATGTCGTCGTCCGGTCCCAAAACTTCATTAACAAATTCTCGCAAGGCACCGGATCGCTGAGGGAAGCGAATAATCAAATAATGTTTCAAGCCTTCGTATAAAAGAGAACGTTCCTTTATTTCCTCCGTCCGGGTGATGTCATTGTTTCCGCCACTCACAATACAAACAACGTTTTTTCCTTTGATCTTATCCGCCATTAAATCCAGTGCGGCAATACTTAAGGCACCTGCAGGCTCAACAACAATGGCCTCCTCGTTGTACAATTGTAAAATAGTGGTACAGACTTTTCCTTCAGGCACCAGTATCATGCCATCAATGACCTCACGAGCGATTTCAAAATTCAACTCACCTACCATTGATACGGCTGCACCGTCAACAAATTTCTCAAAACGTTCAAGAACCACTCGTTGACCCTGATCAAGAGATTCCTTCATGGCTGCAGCACCGGCTGGTTCCACACCGATAATTCGGGTGGCAGGACTTTTAACCCTTAGCCAGGAGCCCAAACCGCTGATCAATCCACCGCCTCCAATGGGTACTATCGCATAATCAATTGGAAAATCAGCCTGCTCCATGATTTCAATGCCAACTGTACCCTGCCCGGCTGCCACCAGTAAATCATCAAAAGGATGAATGAAAACAGATTTATTCGCTGCGCAATCAATTTTGGCAGCTTCATAGGCCTGATCATAGGTGTCGCCCGTTAAGATAATTTCAACATTATCTCGTCCAAACATACGTACCTGCTTAATCTTCTGCTTAGGTGTTGTTGCTGGCATAAAAATCCGTCCCAGAATGTTCAGCTTAAGACACGCAAACGCAACACCCTGGGCATGATTGCCGGCACTGGCACAAACAATCCCGCGTTGGCGATCCTCCCCGCTTAGAGAAGCTATTTTGTTATAGGCCCCACGGATTTTATAAGAACGGACCACCTGCAAGTCCTCTCTTTTAAGGTATATATTGGCAGAATACTTTTCTGACAATAGCTCATCCTTCATTAGAGGTGTTTGATTCACTACTTCCCGGATGCAGACATACGCTGCCTCAATCTCTTCTATTTCAATCATAACTTACGATTTAACAGCTCCCATTAAATAGTCTGTAATATCAATACCCCTATTTAATATACTCATTTTAAGCACGTCACAAAAAATAACAGACACGATATAATAATACCAAAATTAAACAATCCGAATAATTTAAAAAACTGTTACCAAAATATCAAAAATCGTTCGGTAACGTACACCAACTATCCGTTTCCGCACAATAAACAAGAAATAACAAAAGGCTTAATATCTCATTTCTAATAAGTTAAAAGAATTGGCATATCTATTGATAAACTGTAAGCAACGAACAAAACTAAAAACAACAACAATAACTATTTAAATGACATAACTATGAAACGAGTAAACTTATTTTCAGCTCTTGCCTTAACGATGATGTTATTTGTGGGATTAGGAAGCGTAATAGCTAACAGTGCCCCTGAAGCCATTTCGGGCAATTCGCAAACACTTTTAGGGACTTACCAAATAACAGAATTAGAACCCGAAACCATTAAAAAGGAAACGTTAAGAAAATTCCAATTAACCTATGAAAATGGCAATGCCCCCATCATTATTTATTTAAATGAACGCTCCAAATGCAATGACTTTATTGTAAGAAGCAACGTAATGGAGGTTCAGTACGTTTGCAATAAGCAGGGGTTTGGCGCTACAACGGTCAATAGTAAATTCAGCCTGTATCCCGAACAAACCAACAACCTGTTTCTTTCAACTGAGGCTTTAAGTTACCAGTCAAGAATAACAGATGGCGAAATTTCGGTTGAAAAAGCACTGGGACTTATTGCTTGTTACTATCCCTCTTTGCTTAAAAACATGCAAAACATAGCCACCGTCAACTAAGTCATGCAAAAATAACAAATATAACCTGCTGGAAGCTATTCAGCAGGTTTTTTTGTGGCAAGAAGTAGGAAGTGGTTAGGTTGAGAGGTGGTTAGGTCAGGAGGCAAGCGAAACTGGATGATAGAGTATGTCCGGGGGGGGAGGGGGTTGGAGGCGTAGCGCAGCGAAGTCCCGCGAAGCGGGAGATATAAACACAGAAAAGCAGATCCCACCTTATCTGGCAGTTTCTTTGCAAGCAAAGCGGCATAGTCGAGCGGTAACTGCCATTGCCGAACTATATAGAACGCAGAAAAGCCGACTCATTGCT
>DHVH01000274.1 GCA_002412555.1 Marinilabiliaceae bacterium UBA5213
AGAGTTATGGGTTTACTGTTGAAATACACCTTTATAACAGCATTTTGGCTGACAGCTGTGACCGTCCATGCCGAATTAACCAAGAATATGTTTGACATCAGACATATTGGTTATTCGGAAGGGCTCAGCAGTCAACGTGTATTTTCCATTGTTGAAGACCAGCACAGCGCCATTTGGGTGGCCACAAAAATTGGCATAGACCGTTACAATGGTCAGGTTGTAAAAAGCTATACCCTGCCGGGAAACCTTCACTACGGCGATATGGCGGGCCGCAGGCTACGTTTGCTGTACGACCAGCACCACGGACTGTGGGCCTACGATCATACCGGCAAAATTTTCCATTATTCCACTGAGAACGATGCCTTTGAACTAAAGCTGTCGTTGGGAGAAACCATCGATGGCGAAATTATCCTTAACAAATTGTGTCTGGACAGCAAAGGAAGTTTGTGGATGGGATTGAGCAGAGGCGTGTATAAAAAAGAAAAAGAAGGCAGCATCGTTGCCGTCCTGGCTGATCAGTATGTGAATGATATCGTTATCGATGCAGAATCGGTTTTTGTCGGCACCTCCAGGGGGGTGGTACAATTCGCTCCCAGTCAGGAGGCCAACTGGCTGGTCAAAGAGGAGGATGTACAAACGCTTTATTACCATAATACCAATAAAGAACTCTGGATTGGCACCTTCAACAATGGCCTGTGGGTTTTGAACATGGAGAGCTTCGCATTGCAGCCACTGAAGGGTCAAAGCTCAGGCTTTTTAAACCCGATACGCGCCATCACCGCCTACGACAACCAAACGATCCTGGTGGGGGTAGATGGCGGGGGTGTTTTTAGCGTTGACCTGCATTCGAAGCAGCCCCATTTGCTGATGAGCACGGAGGACAGTACCGACATCTACTTACGTGGCAACGGCATTTATGCCGTTACCACCGACCGCCAGGGCAATATTTGGATAGGCAGCTACTCGGGGGGAGTATCTGTGGCCATTCTGTCAAGTTATCCCACCCGAATATTGAAACACGAACGGGGAAGTCAGCATTCGGTGGCCAACAACAACATCAATGGCATTGAAGAAGGCAGCAATGGGCACCTGTGGTTTGCCACCGATAATGGCATCAGCATCCTCAATGAAGGCACCAACAATTGGCACCATTTATTGGAAGGAACCGTAGTGGTCACCCTGTGCCGCGCCAAAAGCGGCTCCATGTGGGCAGGCACCTATGGGGACGGTGTGTATCTGCTGGATCAAAAGGGGCAGATTCTCCAACATCTGACCCAACAGCAAAAGGCGCTCACCACCAATTACATTTTCTCCATCAGGCAGGATACGGATGGCGATATATGGGTTGGGGGTCACAACGGATGGTTGATGCTGCTCAACAAGGAGGGACAACACAAACAGACCTTCGACATCAAATGGATTCACTCCATTGAAATAGTAGCGCAAAATCAGGTGGGAATAGCCACAGTAAATGGTTTCTATCTGGTAAATAAGGCTACCAATACCGTAAAAAGTTACGCCACCTTCCCCGAATTTCAGCATCAAAATGCCAGTGCCTACATCATTTCCATGCTTTTTAATGAGGACCATACCGTATGGTTGGGCACCGAAGGAGGTGGATTAAATCTCTACAACTTAAAAACAGGCGAAACCAGGACCTTTACCACCCGTGATGGTTTTCCGTCGGATGACATATACAGCCTGCAAAAAGATGAGCTCGGCCGCTTGTGGGCAAGTACAGGCAAAGGGCTGGCACTGATGGAAAACCATCAGGTATCGAACCTCAATTATCTGGGTGACATAGACAAGGAATACAACAAATCCTCCTTTACACGGCTTTCTGACGGACGCTTCGCCTACGGCAGCACCGATGGCGTGGTACTTGTAATGCCCGAAGCCATTGCTCAAACAAGCTATGAGGCTCCTCTGCGCTTTACCGGTCTGAGCATCGATCACCTTGAGGCCGATAAAGAGCAACGCTGGCGCCGTAACCTATACGGTATGCTGGCCAAAGGCGTAGTCGAGTTGCCCTACCGACACAACTCCTTTGCCATTCACTTCGAATCCATCAACCACCGTTACCAGCGGGACATCAGCTACCAGCACATACTGGAAGACTACGACAAAACCTGGAGCAACTCCTCGGCAGATGGCACGCTTCGCTACACCAACGTAGCACCCGGCACCTATCTTTTAAGAGTCCGCCATCTGCGCCGCAGCAATGGGGAAATGATTGCTGAAAGAACCCTTTTGTTGACAGTTGCAGAACCATGGTGGAACACCTGGTGGGCATGGGTCTTTTACCTGACCGTGGCAGGCACCTTACTGTACTACATTTTTCGCTACAACAGCAACAGGCTTCAGAAAAAACACGATGAAGACAAAATCAAATTCTTTATCAATACGGCACACGACATTCGAACACCGGTAACCCTCATTATGGCTCCACTTGAGGACATGGGCCGCGTAACGGGACTCAGCGGCAAAGCCCTTTATTACCTTGAATTGGCGCGCAACAATACGCAAAAGTTACACGCCCTGATCTCCCAACTCCTTGAATTTGAAAAGGTGGACATAACCCGGCAGCGGACAAGCCTGTACCCACTGAATCTAAACAGCATCCTTGCCGAAGAGATGGCCAGTTTCCAGCCTTACTGTGATAACAAACAGCTACACCTAAGCCTTAACCTGCCCGATGAAGAGGTTGTTATCAGAGGCGACCGACAAATAATCGGCATGCTGCTCGACAATCTCCTTTCGAATGCCTGCAAATACACACCACCCCAAGGTGAAGTGGCTTTGAGTTTAACAACCGCCAAACGCAAAGCCATCATCACGGTCAAAGACAGCGGCATCGGCATCCCCAAAAAAGGCCATAAATACCTATTCAAGGAAGTTTACCGGGCAGAAAACGCGCAAAAATCACATGAGGAGGGTACTGGATTCGGACTGCTGCAAGTGCACCGCATCATCAAAATACTGGGTGGAAAAATCAGCTTTCAATCGGAAGAGAGCCAAGGCTGTACTTTTACCATCACCCTGAAAAGAAGTTACGACCAGCCCGAAGCGGTAGCGGAACCAAGCCTTTCCGTCAACCACCCCCTATCATCCGAGCCCCACCGTTTGACCTCACCTGAGCCCCTCAGGAAAACCCAAAACAAAGGGGAACCTGCCCAAGACACCCTGCTCATTGTGGAAGACAACGAGGCGCTCCGATATTACTTACGACAAACTTTTGACAAGGCCTACAGGGTGGTTGACGTTGCCAACGGCCAGGAAGCCCTGGCCAGCCTCCACAACGAATATCCCGATCTGATTCTGTCGGATGTTATGATGCCGGGCATTCAAGGCGATGAGCTTTGCCGCATGGTCAAAGAAAATCCCGACACCGCTGGGATTCCCTTTGTCCTGCTCACAGCCAAAACCAACCACAATGCCACCGTAGAAGGACTGAAGATGGGGGCTGACGACTACATTCCCAAGCCCTTCAGTACGGAGATATTGAAATTAAAAGTCCAGGGACTGATTGAAAACAGAAAAAGGCAAAGAGCCTTTTTCCTGAGACAGGCACTCCGGCAGGTCGAAACCGACAAGGATCAAACCCTGCGTGAAAAAGATCCGGGACAAACCGATGGAGACAGGCCAACGCTGTCTGAAAACGATCGTCGCTTCGTTGAGCGCGCCACCCACCTGGTCATTGAAAACATCAGCAACACTGATTTCAGCATTGACAATCTCTGCCGCGAAATGGCCATGAGCCGCACCCTTTTCTATAACCGCCTTAAATCGCTCACCGGCAAGAGTCCCCAAGAGTTCATCCGCCTCATCCGTCTTCAAAAAGCCGCCGAACTATTAAAAAATGGCAATAACGTAACAGAAACGGCTTTGGACTGCGGCTTTGTAAATCCTAAGTATTTCAGTTCGCTGTTTAAACAGCAATTTGGTGTGCAGCCCAGTAAATTCGTATAAGCACAACCGGGTTACTTGACCAAATCACCCCCACTTTCCATGCCAAAATTGATAGCTATCAAACCTTGTTTGTCAGCTATCAAACCTCTTTTTTAACAGTAGTTAGCATATTTGTGCAGTTATTAAACCTTTAAACAACTAACAATATGCGAAAACTACTGGCATTTCTGATGATAACAACCTGTTTCATCCAACCTGCCTGCTCAACAGAGGAGAAAGACACCAAGCCGGAGGTAAATCAGGAGACCCTTCGTTTTATGGATGATTTTGATTTTTTCGATGAAAAAGCATGGACCAAAGAAACGCATGAGCCGGGCTGGGTCAACCAGGAGCTGCAAGCCTACCGACCAGCAAACGTAACTGTGGGAATGGACAACGGTAAGTCGGTACTCATCCTGACTGCCGAACGCTATGGCGATAAGATCTACTCGGGCCGAGTGAACAGTCAGGGCAAATTCAATTTTAAGTATGGCCGGATAGAGGCCAGCATTAAACTGCCAAAAACGGCCAATGGCCTTTGGCCGGCATTTTGGATGATGGGAGACAACGGTAAAAACTGGCCTGCCTGCGGTGAAATCGACATTCTGGAAATGGGCGAACGTCAGGGCATCCTCAATGGCACCACCGAAACCCATTACAATACGGCCATCCATTACGGCTCCGATATGGCATCGCACCGTCAGGAATACTACTCAGCCAATTTCGCCCATAGCCTGCAAGATGGCCAATACCATACCTATACCTTGGATTGGACCGAAAACAAACTCACCATCAGTATTGACGGTATTAAATTCAGAACGTTTGACATAAGCCCGCTGAGCGGGCGTCACGAATACTTCCAGGACCCCTGCTTTATTCTGTTCAATTTAGCAGTTGGGGGCGCTTTTCCAGGCATTCTCGACCTTAATGAACTGACTGCCTTGAAAGATGGCGAAAAAGCACACATGTACATCGATTGGGTAAAAGTCTATTAATAATCCTTAGTACAACATCTATGAAACGAGCTTGAGGGATGATCTCTTAACGGAGCATGATAATCTCAACGAGTTTCATATGACTATAGCAAGCAAATTTAAAATCTATGAAAACAAGCAATTTGAAAACTGTATTGTTCTGTGGAACAATGTTACTCGCCCTTTTGGGAAGTACGCAACAGATGAGTGCATCATTGCCGGAAAATTTCCTGCTTTTACAACAAGACGGGAAGGTTTCAGGAACTGTAACGGACGCCCAGGGCGCAATTCCCGGCGTAACGCTTATTGAAAAGGGTAATCCGGCCAACGGAACAGTTAGCGATAGCAACGGCCGTTTCTCCCTGGAAATCCCCGTAGGGTCAACACTTATGGTCAGTGCTATTGGCTATAAATCTCAGGAAATCGCTATAAGCGACAGCCAAGAGCCACTGAACATCGTATTGGAAGAAGACAGCCAGCTGCTCGATGATGTAGTGGTTACCGCATTGGGCATCAGAAGAGAGCGCAAAGCCCTGGGTTACGGCCTGGAGGAAGTGGATGGCGCCGCCTTAACCAAAGCCCGCGAAACCAACGTCATCAACTCCATGGCTGGACGTGTAGCTGGTCTGGTCGTTAGCCAAACAGCTGGCGGACCCTCCGGCTCCACCAGAGTAATTCTACGTGGTAGTACCGAAATGACCGGTAACAACCAACCTCTGTATGTCATCGACGGCGTTCCGCTTGACAATACCAATTATGGCAGCGCAGGAACCAGCGGAGGCTATGACCTGGGCGACGGAATATCAAGCATCAATCCCGACGATATTGAAAGCATGTCGGTGCTGAAAGGCCCCGCCGCTTCGGCCCTTTATGGTAGTCGCGCCAGCCATGGCGTTATTTTAATTACCACTAAAAAAGCCAGTGGCAAGGAACAGTTTAGCGTAGAGTATAACGGAACACTGACCTTCGATACCCAGTTGGCGAAATGGGACGACATTCAGCAGACCTACGGAATGGGAAGTTCCGGCACCTACAGCATCGATGCGGTATCCAACACCAACAAAAGTTGGGGCCCGAAAGCAGACGGCAGCAACATGCTCAGCTACTATGATGGCGTAGACCGTCCCTATCTGATTATCCCCGATAATACCTCGAATTTTTTCCGAACCGGCAATACTGCTACC
>DHVH01000224.1 GCA_002412555.1 Marinilabiliaceae bacterium UBA5213
CTGGTGTTGGAAATGTTGCAGCATGGTGGTGATTTGAATCTGAAGGGCGAAAATGCCGAAATAATCCAGAATCTTTATAATGGAGAAAGCGAAATAATAAAGCCTTCATCGACTCCGGCACCCATGAACTATGCACCGCGCCACGATGACCATACCATTGAAGATACAGAAGAATTCATTGAAGAGTCTCTGTCGTTAGAGGACAAAGAGAAGGAGCTGATTGAAAAAGCTTTGGACAAACATGGCGGGCGAAGAAAGAATGCCGCGCAGGAGTTGGGGATTTCGGAACGTACACTTTACCGTAAGATTAAAGAATATGCAATTAATGGATAACAAGAAGTCAATAATGGGTCGCCTGCTTTGGCTGCTGCCTGTTTTTGTGCTGGTGGGTTGTTCGGTACAAATGACCTTGAGGGGATCCTCTGTACCGGAAAATGTGAATACTGCTTCGGTTCAGTATTTTGAGAACCGGGCGCCACTCATTAATCCCCTGCTGAGCCAGACTTTCACGGAATCGTTAAAAGACCGGATAACTTCCGAATCGCGTCTGGTTATCAATGATCAGATTGGAGACGTGGATTTTGGCGGAGAAATTACTGGTTATGATTTGCGCCCCATGGCCATTCAGGCCAATGCCATTTCAGCAGAAACGCGTATGACCATTACTGTTCGGGTACGTTATCGCAATTATAAGAATCCTCAGCAGAATTGGGAATCTTCTTTCTCAGCCTATGCAGATTTTGAGAGTAGCCAGAATATCACTGCTATAGAAAGTGAACTGGTAAGGGATATTGTGGATCAGATAACCGAAAATATATTTAACAGGGCTTTCTCTGATTGGTAGAAAAAGATGAACAAACAGCAAATAACAGCAACGCTTGATCAGCCGCACCATCTCAATGAGCAAACACTTGATCAGATGAAGGAGATACTGGATGAGTATCCCTTTTTTCAGGCTGGGAGAATGTTGTGGGTAAAGAATTTGCATTTGCTGGGGCACATTCGTTACAACAATGAGCTCAAACTGGCTGCGGCTCATATTGCCGACAGGGCCCGCCTCTTTGATTTGTTGCATGTGCCTGAAAAAGTTGTTTTTATAGAGGCAGCTGATTTAGCCAATGTTGAAGTCAGGACGGAAGGTGAGCCGCCATGCTTGGGAAAATCAGAGACTTCAGTTGAAGAAATTGCTGGTAACGAAGTCTCACCAGCGGCTGCTGATGATTATTTAGGAGCCGATGAAGTGTTTGAAACAGAAGATGGCGTTTCGCTTAATTTTTCGCGCACTTTTGAAGAAGAGCAGGAAGATGAAGAGGAGGAGATAAGGTATGCTTTTCCGAGCGAGACAGAAAACATTGTGCTGCCCAGCGCTGATTTGCTGGGTTTTGAAATGTCAGGTTCGACTTTTTATAGCTTGTCGGAAAATGAATCAGCCGAATGGGACGAGGCCCGATCTTTTTCGGGCTGGCTGAGTGTTTTAAAAAATCAGCCAGCTACGGCGGTGCCTTCTAATGTTTCGACTGAGGGAGAAGAGTCTTCTGACAAAAAGACGTCCCTGATTGACAGCTTTCTGGAGAGTGGCATGAAAAAGCGCCGCATGGCTCCTTTAAAGCCCCAGGACAAGTCGGACGAAATTGTGGATATTTCAGCCAAAAGTCTGCAAGAGAACGAGGACTTGATGACCGAGACATTGGCCAATATTTACATTAAGCAGGAACATTTTTTTAAGGCAATTGATATATTCGACCGATTGCGTTTGAAATATCCCGAAAAAAACCTTTACTTTGCACGTCGAATCAAAGAGTTGGAACAACAAATTAATAATCAGTAATAAGTAATAATATGTACGCATTTGTATCCGTTTTGGTGATCCTGGCCAGCATCCTGTTGATATTGATCGTTTTGGTTCAGAACTCCAAAGGAGGAGGGCTGGCTTCAAACTTTGCATCATCCAACCAGGTGATGGGGGTTCGTAAGACCACCGATTTTCTTGAAAAGGCCACCTGGACTTTAGCCGGGGCTTTGTTGATTTTGTCTTTTGTGGCGGTAATGGTTCTTCCTAAGGAAGATATGGGACGCCGTTCTATTATTGATGAGCAGATGCAAAATGTGATGCCCCCTGCTACCACCATGCCCAGTTTTCCTATTGCTGATGATTCTGCTGAAGAAGCAACAACAGAAGAAGGACTCGAAGTTGAGGGTCTTGAAATTGAAGAGTAGAGCTTTCAGGCCTTAATATGGCTGGCTTTCCGTGTTACAAAGTATTTTTCCTTGGTTTAGGGTTTTACCGGAAAGTTTAAGAAAACGAAAAAATAGCATTGATAAAATGTCAGAGTGTCAGGTTTCCTGACACTCTTTTTTTTTGTCCCTAACTAGTTCAGCCAATGTATGAAAGTGCCAAGTGCTGGCTTTTGATTCATAAAGGTAGTATATTAATGGGGCAAATTGGCAGTTGATATGCCATTTGTGCCCTGTTTAGGGCTTTGGCATGTTTTGTGAGATAGAACAAGCCGAAGAATTAATTATAATGTTTAACGATTTAATCAATATTTGAAATGTCAACTTTAAAAGGAAAAATTCTTGCCGGTAAGGTTTTGGTAAAGCCGCAGGCAGCAGAAGAAAAGACTACCAGTGGTATTATTATTCCTGATTCTGCTAAAGAGAAACCGCTGAAAGGCGAAGTTTTGTTGGTAGGTGCTTCAAAAAAAGATGAGACCATGGAAGTAAAGGCCGGAGATGTGGTTCTTTATGGAAAGTATGCCGGTACCGAGCTAAGCATTGATGGCGAGGATTACCTGCTTGTTTCGCAGAGTGACATTCTATACATTGCATAATCCAATTACTTAGTACAGATTTAAAATTTAGATTAAAATGGCTAAAGAAATTAAGTTTAATATTGAAGCCCGCGAACTCCTGAAGGTAGGTGTTGATGCGCTGGCTAATGCTGTTAAAGTAACATTAGGCCCAAAAGGTCGCAACGTTGTTATTGATAGAAAATTTGGCGCCCCTACCATCACTAAAGATGGTGTTACTGTGGCCAAAGAAATTGAATTGGAAGATCCCATTGCTAACATGGGTGCCCAAATGGTTAAGGAAGTCGCTTCCAAAACAGGAGACGATGCCGGTGACGGTACCACTACTGCTACAGTGTTGGCCCAGTCTATCATTAGTGTGGGACTAAAAAACGTAACCGCCGGAGCCAATCCAATGGAGCTGAAAAAAGGCATTGATATAGCCGTAGCTAAAGTTGTGGAGAGCATCAAAGCTCAGTCACATGATATTGGTGACGACAACGAGAAAATTGAGCAGGTAGCCAAGATTTCAGCCAACAATGATAGCGAAATTGGTCGCCTGATTGCCGAAGCTATGGAAAAAGTAGGTCGTGAGGGAGTCATTACGGTTGAGGAAGCTAAAGGTATTGAAACCACTGTTGAGGTGGTTGAAGGTATGCAATTCGACCGTGGTTATATCTCTCCTTACTTTGTGACCAACACTGAGAAGATGGAAGCAGAGTTGGAGAATCCATTTATTTTGATCTACGACAAGAAGATAAGTGCCATGAAGGATATGTTGCCCGTATTGGAGCAAACAGCCCAGTCTGGCCGTCCTTTATTGATTATTGCCGAAGATGTAGATGGTGAAGCTTTAGCTACTTTGGTCGTTAACCGCTTAAGAGGTTCATTAAAAGTGGCTGCTGTTAAAGCCCCTGGCTTTGGTGATCGCCGCA
>DHVH01000281.1 GCA_002412555.1 Marinilabiliaceae bacterium UBA5213
CTTCGTTTATGGAAATGCCCAACACCAATCCGCAAACAGTCACCATTAACGAATTGGAGAAAAAATACCTCCTGGGAGCCGAAAAATCATTGGCCAACTACTCCTTTTACATGGGAGCCACCAATGACAATGTGAAAGAAGTTCTGAGGGTGGACCCAACCAAGGTTTGCGGGGTCAAAGTCTTCATGGGTTCATCGACTGGAAACATGCTGGTAGATAACAAAGAAACGCTCAACAATATATTTCGCGAAATCCCCATGCTCATTGCCACCCACTGTGAAGATGAGCACATCATCCAAAAAAACATGGCCGTGTATCAGCACAAGTATGGCGATAACATGCCCTTCAAATACCATCCGGATATCAGAAGCAGCGAAGCGTGTTACAAGTCGTCCTCTCTGGCTGTAGAATTGGCCTCCAAATACAACAGTCGACTGCACATCCTGCATCTATCCACAGAAAAGGAATTGTCACTCCTCACCAATACGCTGCCCCTTGAACAAAAAAGAATTACGGGTGAAGCTTGTGTGCACCACCTGTGGTTCACACAAGAAGATTATGCTCAATATGGTTCACGCATCAAATGGAATCCGGCAGTTAAGGGGCAAACCGACAGGGATGCCCTGCGCGAAGGATTGAAAAACAATCTGTTGGATGTGGTAGCCACCGATCATGCGCCACATACGCTGGACGAGAAAAACAATAACTATTTTATGGCACCTTCGGGGGGACCATTGGTACAACATGCGCTAATTGCCATGATGGAAATGGCCGAACAGGGTGTATTTACCAGAGAAATGGTGGTGGAAAAGATGAGTCATGCGCCAGCGACCCTTTTTCGCATAGAAAAGCGCGGATATATACGTGAAGGCTATTATGCCGATTTAGTGCTATTAAATCCGAAGGCCAGTGAAACCGTCACCGATGAATCGGTCAAATATAAATGCGGATGGTCGCCCTTCTCCGGTACAACTTTTAAACATGCAGTAAAAAACACTTGGGTTAACGGGCATCTGGTTTATGAAAATGGCACTGTCTATTCGAAACAAAAAGGCGACCGGCTCGTATTCAAGGCATAGCAACAGCATTTAACTATAGCCTATGAAACAGTTATTTACCCCATTAGTATTGATCATCCTGTTTTTTGCGGGATGCGTTGAAACCAAAGTGCAGGAAGGCGTCATTGTATTGTCAGAAAAGGGACTCAGCACGGACAATCTGCTGGCCGACACCATTGTTTACAGTGTAGATATAATTAACTCAGACACCCTGGACACATGGGCCGACTGGCGCCTGAGAAACATGAATACCCCAAAACTGGTCGAGGAGGTATTTGAAAATGTCTACAGTGGTCAGTTAAAGGCCTTCGACTATTTCACCGACACTGCACTTTCGGTGGAGGATGTTCGAAACATCGAAGACACACCTAATTATGCCCGAGGCTTAATCGAAGAAATACAGTTTGAAGAGACCTGGCTTTTTTCCCCCGAGCAACAAATTTTTCACAAAGAAGTGCACTCCTTTGTGCTGGCCTATGCCCTCTACGCCCAAAATGGCGAACGAATGGGGCTTAAGCCGGTCTTTCGTGTCCGACTAGAGAAATAAGGCATTAACGCAGAACAAACCGGGCCACTTTCCGGGTTATTTGTGAATCAATGACCTCGCGACCCGAGGTCATTTTTTCTATGGCCTCAGGCGTATATTGCCGAATGGTTAACAAATCCACGCCACTGTTGTATCTGACTACAAAATTCTCTTTTAAATCATCCATTAAGGCCTTGGTATCCCGACTATCATCAAAGCAGGCTGAAAAATTTAGTGCGGAGTTTTGCATTAAGTTCATTTTTATACGGTAGCGACTAAAAAAGGATAGTATTTCTATCAGGCGATCTTCCATAATAAATGAAAAATCGTGCGGAGAAACCGTCAGAAACACCTGGTCTTTCTTCAATATAAAAACCGGTACCGGTTCACTGATACCACTGCGCTCACAAATAACTGTGCCCTTACTTTCCGGATCGATAAAGGATTTGACGTGCAAAGCAATGTTCTTGTTTTGCAGGGGCTTAAGGGTCTTGGGATGAATGACCTGAGCACCGTAAAACGACAGCTCTATGGCTTCGTTGTAGGATAATTCATTGATTTTTACGGCCTCCTGGTACCATCTGGGGTCGGCATTCAGCACCCCTGGCACATCTTTCCAAATGGTCACTTCCGTGGCATCCAATACATATCCAAAAATGGCGGCGGAATAATCTGAGCCTTCACGCCCCAGGGTGGTGGTCAAATTGCTAAGCGTCCCACCCAAAAAACCCTGCGTTAAATATATGGAGTCTGCCTCAAACTGAAAAGTTTCTTTCATCAACTCGGCACTCAGCTCCCAGTTCACATTGGCATCGCGGTATAAATCATCCGTCTTAAGAACGGTACGCACATCCACCCATTGATTTAAAAGGGCCATTTTTAACCAATAATCAGACACGATTTTTGTCGAAAACATCTCACCAAATGAAACAATCTGATCGTACTCAAAATCGAAATGCCGCGAAGGCGTTTGTTGCAGACGCTGCCCCAACAAGTCAGCCATTTGGTTAAAACCAGCACTCCCATGTATGTCTCCAAACAAATCTTTAACGATGGTTTGATGGTAATGAATAATTTCCTGCTGCTTTTGTTGACACAAATCCATCTCGCCCTTGTAATAGTAATGCGTCAGTTCTTCAAAGGCATTGGTCATTTTGCCCATAGCAGAAATCACCACTACCAAAGATTGGTTGGTTGTCTTTACGATATTGGTCACATTACGCACCCCTTCGGCATCCCTGACCGATGCCCCCCCAAACTTATATACACTAATCATATCCTCCCAGATTTAAACATTTGTTGATGATTTTTTTTGCAAGGATCAAATTAAACGTATTTCGCATCAAAAACCTTACTTTTGCAAAAAAAAGATGAGCTCGACTCCTGCTCCGGTACAAAAATATTTACAGCACCCGCATATTTCAGTCATCCACAACTGGCTTCTAAAGCCAGATGGTCCTTTACATATAAAAGGGCTATCAGGCTCTGCCCCGGCACTGCTCATTACCGCTCTGCAAGATAAGCACCCCCAGCTTTTTGTGGCCTCAGACAAGGAAAGTGCGGCTTATTTGTACCACGATTTAGTGCAAATCAACCAGGAAAAGGATGTGTTTTTTCTGCCTTCCAGCTATAAGCGCTCCCCTGAATTTGGCCAGCCTGAAAGCAGCCAGTTGATATTGCGCACAGAAGCCCTACAGGAACTGCGGCATGCCAAGACCCAACAATTTTTCATCACCTATACCGAAGCCCTTTTGGAAAAGGTTCCGGGGAGTTCCGTAATAGAAAAACAGACGCTTACCATTAGTAAAAACGAGCAAATAGACCTCTTCTTTGTCGTTGATTTTTTAAAAGAACTGGGCTTCAAGAAAGCCGACTTCGTCTATGAACCAGGCTACTACTCTGTGCGTGGGTCCATCCTGGATATCTACAGTTTTTCACATGAGGAACCTTTTCGCATCGACTTTTTTGGCGATGAAGTTGAAAGCATTCGCTCCTTCGATATAGAAAATCAACTCTCAAAAATAAGTTATGACGAGGTCACTATCATTCCCGAGCTGGTGGCTACGGGATCGGAGGACTATTGGCCACTCACTCAAGCGCTCACCGACAATTTGGTTATTTGGATGGATTCACCGGCGCTTGTTCAGGCCAGAATGAATGCCATTTTCGAAAAGGTAACTGTGCGCAATGATGCCGGGAAGTCAGAAGAACTTCAGGAATTAAAAATTCCTGAAGCCGGTCAATTGGTCGATGGCGACCTTTTGATGAAGCACTTACAAGGAAAGCCGCTCATCATACTAAACGCCACACAAGGTTATAAACCAGCTCAAATCCTCCAATTTAACACAGTGCCTCAACCCTTGTTTCATAAAAACTTTGACATGGTGGAGGCCAACATCCTGGAGCGACAACAGGAGGGCTATCAAATCATTATTCTGTCGGATAACGACCGGCAGTTGGAGCGGCTTCGACAAATATTTAAAGACCGCGGGGACAAAATCAACTACAAAGAACTTCAGCATGCACTCCATGAGGGTTTTGTAGATCATGATCTAAAACTCTGCATCTATACGGATCACCAAATTTTTGACCGCTATCACAAGTTTTCACTCAAGACTGACAAGAGTCGGTCGGCCCGACAATCCATCTCCATCAAAGAACTCACCCGACTCAACCCGGGCGATTTTGTGGTGCATGTTGACCATGGGATTGGGCGCTTTGGTGGACTGGTGACCGTCAATGAAAACGGGCATAAGCAAGAACTCATACAGCTGGTTTACCGTGACAGCGACATCCTTCTGGTCAATATTCACTCATTGCACCGCATCAGTAAGTACAAAGGCCAGGAAGGCGAACCACCCAAAGTCCATAAACTAGGGCACGCCGCCTGGTCAAAAATGAAGGAAAAGACCAAGAAAAAAGTCAAGGACATTGCCCGAGAACTCATTGCACTGTATGCCCAACGCAAAGCCGAACCGGGCTTTGCCTTTTCGCCCGACTCCTACCTGCAAACCGAGTTGGAGGCTTCTTTTATATATGAGGACACGCCCGACCAGCTAAAAGCCACTGTGGCTGTGAAGCAGGACATGGAAGAGAAAAACCCAATGGACAGGCTGGTCTGTGGGGATGTGGGTTTTGGCAAGACCGAAATTGCCATCAGAGCCGCCTTTAAGGCGGTTACCGACAACAAACAGGTAGCCATTCTGGTGCCTACCACCATTTTGGCCTTACAGCATTATCATACCTTCCGCGAAAGACTGGCCGACTTCCCCGTGCGCATCGAGCATGTGAGCCGACTGCGAAAATCAGGTGATGTTAAGCAGGTGTTGAAAGACACCCAAACAGGAAAAGTCGATATTCTTATTGGCACCCACCGATTGATAGGCAAGGATGTTGAATTTAAAGACATGGGCCTACTTATAATTGATGAAGAGCAAAGATTTGGCGTGGCGGTAAAAGAAAAGCTTAAACGACTCAAAGTCAATGTAGATACTTTAACATTAACAGCCACACCCATTCCGCGAACGCTGCAATTTTCACTCATGGGCGCCCGTGACTTATCCATTCTCAACACACCTCCTGCCAATCGGCATCCCATTTTCACCGAGCTGCACACCTTCAATCAGGAGGTCATCAAAGAAGCCATCTTATATGAAGTGCAGCGAAACGGACAGGTGTTCTTTATCAATAACCGTGTCAATAATATTCTGGAAATCCAAAGTCTGCTCAACCGTATTTTACCCGACATAAAAACGGTTGTAGCCCACGGTCAAATGGACGGGGCAGCGCTGGAAAAAATCATGTTCGACTTCATCAATGGGGATTATGATGTGCTAATAGCTACCACCATAATTGAATCGGGTTTGGACATACCCAATGCCAACACCATTATCATCAACAACGCACACCAGTTCGGACTCAGTGAATTACATCAGTTGCGGGGACGTGTGGGCCGTTCCAACAAAAAAGCCTTTTGCTATTTGTTGGCACCTCCGGTAACTACATTGACCAACGATGCCCGTCGTCGCCTAAAAATTTTGGAAGAATTCT
>DHVH01000301.1 GCA_002412555.1 Marinilabiliaceae bacterium UBA5213
ATCACCAAAGGTTGTCCATGCACATTCCAACGCCCCACTTTCACCCGAACACCTTCATATTGCATGACTGCCTGCCAATCGGCAAAAACCGAATCATCGGGAATAAATTCAGGATTTTTTTGTGGACCACGCCAAACGTCGGGACCAATAAAAATCAATTTATCCTGAAACTGTTGTACAAGTGTATGCGCCCTTGAAGACAACACGGTATGAATACCGCCCATTTTATTGCATACTTCCCAACTGGTCTCAAACACATAATCGGGCTTAAGATAACTATCTACCATAAATCAAAAATATTATTGTTCTTTTCAATTATTCATCTTCATTGTACCGGCCAAAAATGTTCTTACAAGACCTGCGGCCTTGTTCCAAAATTAATGGCGGCATTCCTTCTGTTCATTCTCCCACTTAAACGGACTAGGCATGCTAGTCGCTCTATCTATCCTATTTCTAACAATTAACACTTTGCGTCATGGCGGCATGGCGGCTCTATATTTTGTGGGACAAAAACGCTTTCGACCCCAAGGATCTGGGGCACAAAAGCACCTCTAGACCTGCTTCTTACCTCCAACCTGCTTCTTGACCGAAGTGCGTCTTTTTCTCAGCTTTTTTATTTCATCTTCCATCTTCTTTATTTTCTCCTCCTTGGCAGCCAGCAAATCGCTTAAATTAGACAGCTCCTGATCCAAATCAGACTTGGGCACTGCTGCATTCAGTCGAATGGTAAAATCACTCAACACATTCATGTAGTTAATAAAANNTGGTGCACATGTAGTAAAAATGGTCACTGCACTGCAAAAAATCCCAGTCCTTTAATAACTTGGCATCCGTACACAACTGAATTTTAGGCAGCAAATTATAGAGCTTATCAAAAGCCTCCTGTTGCATTTCATTGCCCAACCAGGCAGTGAGATCCCTTTCCTCATCAGCCCATGAAATAGGATGAGGTACGCTCACAGGAGCTACGGGTTGCAAATTGGTCGCGACTTCTGAAGGCGTAGAAAAGGAGAGCCCTTTATGCTTCAAAATTTCAATTGGCAAATTCTCCATAAAATCAAAAATGCCGGTATTTTTATCCTGATGTTCACCAAAGGTCTCGTAGTCCATAAAAAGATTGATGACCTCCTCCCGTTTATCCAACTTCATTATCCACTTAACAAACTTTTCGGCCGTCAGTGGCCATTCGCACCAGCTCTTATTGCCAAATCGAAAAGCAATATCGTCGCTGAGTTTGTAATTTTTCAACAAAACCTTTAGGCGTGGGTTGATGGTGTTACAATACAAGAAGTTGGGGCTTTTCCATCCTAAAACATGTTTGGCCCCTTCTGTCAGCATAGCCTGATAGCCCATATCAGCCACCATCTCACCGAGCTGATCCGAATAGATTAGTTCCGTATTGCGGAAAACGGTGGGTCGTTTTCCAAATAAGGATTCCACAAGGGAAGCATGTGCCTCCACTTGCGAATAAAAAGCATCCTTGCTTTTCAAGGAAACCAAAGAGTGCGAATACGTCTCGGCCAAAAATTCAACCATCCCCGTATCGGCCAATGCCTTAAAACTATCGAGCACCTCGGGGGCGTACAATTTAAATTGTTCAATGGCCAATCCTGAGATGGAAAATGAAACTTTAAATTTCCCGTTGTGCTTTTTTAGCATTTTCAATAACAACTCATTGGCCGGCAAATAACATTTAGCAGCCACTTTGGCCATTATATTTTCGTTGGTATAATCATCATAGTAGTAATGATCATTACCAATGTCAAAAAAGCGATATCTCCGAAACCTGAAAGGTTGATGAACCTGAAAATAAAAACAGATGGTCTTCATAGATGTTTTTTTATAAATTATTGTCTGGCCAGAGCCTTATCATACACTGCCTTTACATGGACGGCTGAATTTTCCCATTTTAAGGAATCCACTTCCTTCTTACCGTGGGCTACAAACATTTTTGACATGCCCGAGTAATTCAACACCCCATATATGGCATCTGCCATAGCATCCACATCCCAAAAATTGGTCTTTATGGCATAGGTTAAAATTTCGGCCACACCCGATTGGTGCGATATCAACACCGGCACATTGCTTTGCATGGCTTCCAAGGGACTGATTCCAAAGGGCTCTGAAACCGAAGGCATTACATACAAGTCGCTCATTACCAGCATGTTAAAAACATCGTCGCCCTTCAAAAAGCCCGTGAAATGAAACTTGTCGGAAATCTTAAGTTGAGCTGCCCGTCTAATCATACTTTCCATCATATCACCACTACCGGCCATCACAAAGCGCACATTATCCATGCGCTGAATCACCCGGTGAGCGGCCTCTACAAAATATTCAGGGCCCTTTTGCATGGTGATACGGCCCAGAAAAGTAACGATTTTTTCATTGACTCCTTTTTTAGGGATATCACTGACGGCCATTTCGTGTGGCTCAACTGCATTATACACTGTAACTACCTTATCCGGGTTGATGCCGTACTTCTCCACCACAATGCGGCGGGTCATGTTGCTCACCGTAATAACCATATCAGCCGCATCCATTCCCTTTTTCTCAATTTCAAAAACGGATGGATTAACACTGCCCCCACTGCGGTCAAAATCGGTGGCATGCACATGTACCACCAAGGGCTTGCCTGTTGCCTCTTTAGCAGCAATGCCGGCTGGATAGGCCAACCAGTCATGCGCATGAATCACATCAAATGCATAATCCTGGGCAATAATATTGGCAACCAAGGCGTAGTCGCGAATCTCTCGTAAAAGATCCGCACCATATTTCCCCGAAAACTCAACTAAACCTTGTTCATTGGTATTCAAAAACTCCAGTTGCCTGAGCTTTTCCTCACGGGTATGCCGCCAAAACTCTTCCGGCTCCATGTAGGGCACCAATTTTGAGCCGACTTCAATGTAATCTAAAGTCTGACTAAAATGTTTTAACTTCAATTCCCGGTGGTTGACCGGAACCTGATTGGCTCCAACCAGCCGAATGCCCGACTGATCCTCATCTCCATAGGCTTTAGGCACCACAAAAAGCACTTGTAGACCCGGAATATGCGATAGTCCCTTGGTTAAACCGTAACAGGCTGTACCAAGTCCTCCTGATATATGGGGAGGGAATTCCCACCCAAACATGAGTACCCTCATATCTTTAGTTGTATTTTTCGATTAGTTTTATGATTCTGATCACGGCGGCCACATTCCAGGCCATACTTATGGCACCCTTTCCCGCATGAGGAGGATTGCCATTGAAGCACTCCGAAATGGTGCTCAGGCAATGGTTGCCCATCTCGCCTTCAAAATCATCAACCATTCTTTTAATAAAGGGGAGTCCACCCCGTTTGTGAATATTGAGATAGCCTTCTGCGAAAAAAGCCGCCAGCCATGGAAACACCGATCCCTGATGTACAGCCATATCTCTTTGCCGCTGAGAACCTTCCAGCACGCCCTGATACTTAGGGTCGGAAGGCGATAAGGTCCTCAAACCCAGTGGTGTCAAAAGCTCTTTTTTCAGCACATCAATGACCGATTTTTGCTGTTCAACATTCAGGGGCGAAAAAATCAATGAAGCTGCCAGCACCTGATTGGGGCGTATGGCAGCATCCTTATAACCTCCATCCACATAATCGTACAGGTAGCCCTCCTCCTCGTTCCAAAATGTTTCAACAAAGGACAACTGCACCTTTTCAGCCATAACCCTAACACTATCCGCCTCGGCATGTCGCTTGTGATTGTCGCACATTTTCAGGTAATAGCAAAGGGCATTGTACCAAAGGGCATTCACTTCAACTGTATAACCCGGACGCCAGGTAACGGGTTGTCCATCCACCACTGCATCCATCCAAGTAAGCGCTTTGCCCTCTACCTTGGCATATAAAAGACCATTCTCATCCAAATGAATGGCACCGTCTTTTAAACGCATATAATATTGTATGATTTCAACCATGGCGTCGCCATAGGTTTGGCAGATATTCATTTCAGGGATCATCCGTTCTATTTCCTGGATGGTGTAAAACACCCATAACGGAACATCCACATCGCTGGAATTAGGCCTATGGTCTAAATCCGACTCTGCAATGTATACTTTGCGAACCTGATCAATTACATGAGCCAATACATCCAGATAGTGCTGCCTGTTCGGCTGGTAGGCCATTAGTCCGGGCAAGGCCACTAAGGTATCGCGCAAACGCTCATGGTACCAGTGATACCCGGCCAGCAATTTAATTCGATTACCCTTGCGCTGAATAAACTGCTCAGCCGAATTTAGCAAATTATTCAGAAGCGTATTCCGTGGAATTCGTTTCTGCGTTTCACGTGTGTATTTGGCTTTTAGTCCGTTAGGCTTAATTTCATTGGTTGCTGCTGAAAATATCAAAGACTCGCCCTTTTTTATTTCCATTTCAAAATATCCCGGCGAAAATAGATCTTCTTTAAACGGATAGCCTCTGTGTTGTTCTTTAGAATACTCTATGCCCCGGTACCAGTCGGGCATAGCCAGGAATTCCGTATCCTTGCTTAATTGCATATGCAAATGAGGAAAACCCTCATACATCTGAATCTTCACCCCCTGCTCAACCGGTTCATAACGGGTATTGGCCACCATGTTTTGTTGGGTTAAATCATGAATGCTTCTGAAAGCTAAAAAAGGTTTAAAGCGTATCAAGGTGGGTGAATGGGCTTCCTCCAGGGTAACTTTCATCAACAACTGATCTTCAGATTCTACCATCAACAGCTCTGTGGTTAGGAGCATGCCACCAACGCGGTATACTCTTTTGGGAGTGAGGTCCATTTCATAACTCTCCATGTATTTATGCCCCTTAGGTTCATAATGGCTTCCCTGGTATTTCCGAATACCCAAATTAAAGACCTGCTGATGTTGCACAAGAGAGATGTCCAGTGAAGAAAGCAATACAAAACGGCCGCCGCCAAAGTGTTCAATGGGACTAACCAACATTCCATGATACTTACGCGTATTGCAGCCGACCACGGTGGTGCTTGAGTAGGAACCGGCTCTATTGGTACGAATAACCTCCCTGCTCAGAGAGTACTCAAGATTCACCAGTTTAGTTTTGTCAAGGTTTAGATAGGTCATAATTAATTTTATTAATAAAAGTCTGGTTCTGATGGTCCACAGTGGCCAATCCGTGTCATCCCAGCCAAGTTAACAAGATATGTTGCGAGGTCTGATATGTTAAGTGTTCATTAAAAATACGTTAAATAAAAAGGTAATTTTATTCACCTGAATAAGGGTTTCAAATTAGTGATTTCCATGCGCAAATACAAGTGCTTTTATTAATTATGGACAATTTTTATAAAAAACATATAAGCGTAACCTACACCTTTAATTGCCTTTTTAACTTATGTAATTTTATGAAACCTGCCAAGCAGTTAATCAACCAATTCGCTCAAGACACCCTGAAACCAATTTTTATCCTCTTCGAGTCGTGCAGCGGGATAACGTCTGGCAAGTGTGAAAATTTTTTCCAGCGTTTGTTGAATAAAGTTATGATAAGAAACCGTGTTATGACCCGAAGGCCGATGATGGCGAGCCCTGATTATTTTTGATACTTCTTTCAGATAAGTATTGGCACCAGGACTAAGCAGGCTCTGCGAAAATCGCTGCCAGATATAATCCACTGCCACGCCATTGGGATGCAGCATGGCTGCATCGTAAAAGCGATAATCCCGCAATTCATCCATCACTATTTCGTAGGCGGGAAAGTAAGTCACCTTATCAAAAAGATGCACCAATTTATCGATGGCCAAAAACAATACAGACTTGCTGAGTGC